>NZ_JBFRPK010000080.1:0-20488 GCF_041471965.1 Vibrio sp. 10N.261.51.A3 | reverse complement strand
CTTCTTCTTGAAGATAAAAGGCTTAGCGCAATGCTAAACCTTAGTTTTTACAAGGAATTAGTTTTCCGAGGGTTGGTCTTGTAAGAGACGAATCTTACAAGACACTCAATCCCCTATTCGTCATCAAGCGGAACCAGCTTGGTATTACCACCGTGTGCTTTCTCACGCTTACGTTGCACGAATGCGTAGAAGCCAGGGATTAGGAACGTACCCGCCAGTAACACACATAACAGGCCGCCGATCAGTGAAATACCCAAAGAGTTCTGACTCACGTGACCTGCGCCCGCAGCAAAGATAAGCGGGAAGATACCTAAGATGAACGACCAAGACGTCATGTTCACAGCACGGAAACGTAAAGTACCGCCCTTCACCGCCGCATCTTCAATCGGTGCGTCTTTCTCTTCACGCTCTACCTTTGCGAATTCCACAATCAAGATTGCGTTCTTCGCGGCCAAGGCTATCAAGAGAACCAAACCTATTTGTGCATAAAGGTTCAGCGGAGTGCCCGTTAGATTCAATGCCAAGAAGGAGCCTAAGGTTGCGACAGGTACCACGAGGATAATCGCAATCGGAATTGTCCAACTCTCGTATTGAGCCACCATAAACAGGTAGATGAAGATCAGAGCCAGTGCGAAAGCAAAGATCGCTTGGTTACCTGCTAGTACTTCTTGGTAAGCCATGCCTGTCCATTCGTACTGATACCCCTGAGGCAATACTTCTGCAGCTACGCGTTCCATTGCCGCAATCGCATCACCACTTGAGTAACCTTCTGCAGGTTGACCTTGAATCACGGCACTGCGGTACATGTTGTAACGCCATGCTACATCTGGTTCAAAGATCTGGTCGTAAGTCACCAATGTGCTTAACGGGATCATCTCGCCATTAGACGAACGAACGTGGAATCGTTGTAGGTCGTCCATGCTGCTACGGTGTTCACTGTCAGCTTGCATGGTTACGCGGAAGTTCTTACCAAACATGGTGAAGTCGTTCACGTACAACGAACCAAGGTTACCTTGTAGTGTTTGGAAAATTTCCGACAACGGAATACCTAATTGCTGCGCTTTCTCACGGTCAATATCGACATAGTAGTGAGGTACGTTCGCACGGAAAGTACTGAATGTGTGTGAAATCTCAGGCTGTTTGCTCGCCTCAGCTATCACGTCATTCATCACCATCGCTAGATCAGTTCGGCTACGACCTAATGTATCTTCAAGAACGAATTCAAAACCAGACGCTGCACCCATACCCGGTACTGCTGGAGGCCCCATCGCAAACACGACAGCTTGAGGAAGTTCAGTCGCAGCACGACCATTAATACGCTGTGAGATAGCCTGAGCAGAGTGTTGACCATCCAGTGCATTACGCATGTCCCAATCGTGAAGCTTGATGAACATTGACGCACCATTCGACGCAGAAGCGCCCGTCATAAATGCGTAGCCGTTAACCAGTGTTACGCCATCAACACCCGGCTCTTGTTCAACCATTTCAAGCAGCTGCTTAGTCACTTCTTCGGTTCGAGACAAGGATGCCGCGTCAGGAAGCTGAACGTTAACCAGCAAAATGCCTTTATCTTCTTGAGGTACAAACGCCGTAGACGTTGTCTTCGCAAAATAAGTCACAGCCGCCAAAGCCACAAAGAAGAAAGTGAACAGCAGAACGCCTTTCTTAACTAAGAAGCCAGCCACTTGACCGTATTTGTTAGTAACAGACTCTAGACCACGGTTAAATGCTTGGTACCAACGCGCCGTGTTACCACCACCCTGCTTAAGAACCAGTGAACACAATGCAGGTGATAGCGTTAATGCGTTAATTGAAGAGATAACAACCGCGATACAGATAGTCAGAGCGAACTGACGGTACATGATGCCAGTAATACCAGGAAGCATTGCAACAGGGATGAATACCGCAAGTAGAACCAAGGTCGACGTAATGATCGGCCCCGTTACTTCTTTCATCGCAATAAGCGTGGCTTTACGCGGTGAAATGGTTGGGTCTTTAGCCATTGTGGTATCAACGTTCTCGATAACCAAGATCGCATCATCTACTACGATACCAATCGCTAGTATCAAACCAAACAGGGTTACCGTGTTGATGGTGAAACCCGTCATCTGCATGATGGCAAACGTACCAATCAAAGATACCGGAATCGCAACTACAGGAATCAAGGTTGCACGCGCACTACCCAAGAACAGGTACGTTACCGCAATAACCAGCAAGATGGCTTCGATTAAGGTCTTTACTACCCCTTTGATCGACTCAGCAACAAACAGTGTAGTGTCGTAACTTGCTTCATACGCCACGCCTTCAGGGAAATTTTTGCCTAAATTATCCAGCATCGCCATCACCGCTTTACCACTTTCCAGCGCGTTAGCGTCTGATTGAAGTGACAACGTTACGATTGAAGCGTCTTGACCACGGTATTTACCATTGCCATCGTAGAACTTTTTACCAAGCTCAACGCGTGAAACGTCTTTTAAATAAACCGTTGAACCATCTTGGTTTGCACGAAGTACAACATTTTCAAACTCATCAGCCGTTTCTAGTCGGCCTTTGGTTACCAAGTTGAACTGCACTTCTTGTGCGTTGTTGTAAGGTGCAGCACCAATACGACCAGCCGCTACCTGAACGTTCTGTTCAGCCAAGGCGCGATTCACATCAGAGGTGGTTATATTGAGGTTAGCCATTTTCTCAGGGTCTAACCAAACACGCATCGCGTATTCACCACCACCCAACACGTTAACTTCACTGATGCCCTTCACACGAGCCAGTTGGTCTTTAATGTTTAGGTTAACGTAGTTGATCAAGAATTGATCGTCGTACTCACCGTTTGGCGAATAGAAGTTCAATACCATCAAAAGGTCTGGTGAACGCTTTTTAACGGTGACACCCACCATTCGAACTTCTTGCGGAAGCTTCGATTCGATTTGAGCAACTCGGTTCTGAACGTTGACCTGAGCCATATCTGGGTCAGTACCAACATCAAAGGTCACATTAAGGTTGTATGAACCATCGTTAGCGCTTTTAGAAGACATGTAGATCATATCTTCAACGCCGTTAACCGACGTTTCTATGGGGTCGGCTATCGCCTGTTCCACCACTTCAGCACTTGCGCCCGTGTAGAATGCCGACACACTGACCGACGGTGGACTAATTTTTGGATATTCAGCCACTGGCAAGATAGCGAGAGAAATCGCACCCGCCAGCGTTAAGATTATGGATATAACAAGGGCGAACTTAGGCCTTTGAATAAAGAAACGACTTAACATAAATAGTCCCCTTACTCAGCTTGTTCAGCAGAAGCTTGAATACGAACAGACATACCATTACGTACACGCTGTAGGCCTTGAGTGATGACTGCGTCGTTTTTCTCTAATCCAGAATGAACAATCACACCACCTTCAACCTGACGACCCATTTCGATGTTTCTGCGCTCAGCAACGGGTTCGGCTTCTCCTTCAACTAATACCATCACGAAGTCGCCTTCGAGGTCGGTTTGCACTGCACGACGAGGAATAGTCACAACATCAATAGGTTGTTTTTCACGTAGATCAACGCGAACGTGTTGGCCTGGAAGTAGTTGCTGATTCGGGTTATCAGCAATCGCACGCATCGCGATCGTACCAGTATTAAGGTTGATACGGTTGCCCAAGAAGTCAAGCTGACCTAGATGTTCGAACGCTTCACCGTTCTCAAGCATGATCTGAACTTCAACACCTGCAGAGTCGCTGCTGCCATCGCCTTCGATGCGGTCCATACCCAGCTCAATACGCTCACGCTCACTGATGCTGAACGATGCATGGATTGGGTCTAGGCTAACCAAAGTTGTCAGAACACCTGAAGACGGTGAAACTAGGTCACCTTTACTTACTTTAGTGTCACTGATTCTTCCAGAGAAAGGCGCGATAATTTTGGTGTGAGAAAGTTGGACATTCGCGGCGTTTAACTGAGCTTGGCTTGCTTCTAACTGTGCTTGAGAACCTAATAGGTTTGCCGTTAATGCATCAAATTCAGATTGAGAAATACTGCCCTTAGGAAGTAGGTTCTTACCACGATTGAAATCAAGTTCGGCTTTTTTAAGGTTGGCATTCGCTTGAGCAACAGCCGCTTTCGCGCTTGCTACTTCTGCTTCAAATGATGAAGGCTCAATTGAGTAAAGCAATTGCCCCTTCTCGACCATTTGGCCTTCTTTGAAATGGCGGCTTTGCAGGTAGCCAGAAACTTGTGCAGTAATTGCCGTGTCTTCAACGGCTTCAATACGACCGATGTACGACTTACTTTGTTGGTGAGAAACGACGCTAACATCCTGTACAGCTACGAGAGGTAAAGGCGCTTGCTTGGCATTCTGAGCATCTTGCCCACATCCAGCAAGAATAAGAGAGCTTGCAAGAGCCGTAAGGATTAACTTTTTACGCATGGTTATACCGTCACTTATGAGAAATTGAACAGCATAAAAGTTACGTAACACAATTGCTTCAAATGTCCGAGGAATATCAATTATAACTGGCCAAAGTGTATCAATATGTTAATTGAAACCAAGTGCTTATAAAGTGATTACAAACACGCTACAATTCCTAAGTAAATCAATCTCTCAGCTTTTGTTCTCTATGGATATTGTCTAACATAATGTATTGTCAGACAGATAAGCATTCACATTTAATTGTTAAGGAATTCTCATGATTTCAAAATGGGCTAAACGTTTCTATCAAATGGCGGAATTGGTCGGTTCTTGGAGTAAAGATCCTTCAACTCAAGTCGGCGCCGTAATCACTAAGCACAACCGCATTGTTTCTGTTGGTTTTAATGGCTACCCACATGGCGTGTCTGATAGTGCGGATACTGATGACAGAGAGATGAAGTACCTCAAGACACTTCACGCTGAAGAAAATGCGATCTTATTCGCCAAGCGTGATTTGGACAGCTGTGAAATCTGGGTGACTCACTTCCCTTGCCCAAACTGCGCAGCGAAAATCATCCAAACCGGTATTTCTGCGGTTCACTGCCCAGAGCAAAGTGAAGATTTCCTTTCTCGCTGGGGTGACAAGATTAAAGTGAGCCAAGATATGTTTGAACAAGCAGGCGTAAAAGTCGATTGGTTGCCACTGGCTGACCTAGATTAAACGAACAGATAGTTAGAACAAAAAAGCCGAGAGTCGATATTATCGCTCTCGGCTTTCTTTTGTTTGGGGCTCAGCGGACTGCAGGATTAAGCACTGACAGGAAATGCTTCAGCGTATGCCTCCATGAAATCTTTACGAATCTCTTGCTCTAGATGAACCGCCTTCTCGGTTGGACAGAAAATCATAAAATGGACTTCTTGCTCACCTGTCGAACTGCTTGTGATATGGATGTGAGGCTCAGAACCCGGAAGGTCAACACCAGCGTGCTTTTCGATCACACCGTTGTAACGGCGAGCAACATCGATAAACTCTTCGCAATGCTCTTCAATTTTCACAATAAGACCCGGCACCATAGGGTATAGGTTTACAAAGTCTTTCACCGTCACAAAAAAGTTATGATAAACATAGCGCTTCATAAAGTTGAGGTTCTTTACCGGATAGGTGAAGAACATACTATTAGGCAGCGTGGCTGTCTTACCAGTGAAGTGATATTGCCCATGATACAAATCGATTTCTTGAATCACAGTCGCCATCAAATTGTGCTCAATCACCTCACCGCTTATTTTACCCACTTCGATCCAGTCGCCGATTCTAAATGAGCGAGAACTCGCACGCTGAATAGAACCGGTGAAACACAAAATGATCTCTTTTGAAGCCACTACTATCGCAACAGCAATGGCCGTGACAGATAGCGCAAACTCGCTGATTTCGGATTTCCACAACACAAATAACGTTACAACAATAATCGCGAATGTGCCGTTTTTGGTTCGTGACATCCAGTTACGTTGGTCTTCACTAAGGAAAGCAACATCACCTCTTATTTGAGATAAGGTGATTCGGCGAATGATTAATATAAGAGTGATAATCAACGCACTAAAAATAAACTTATGAGCGAGTAGAAAATCAATTACTTGCCACAACTTTTCCATTACTTATTCCTTAGCATTACAACAGTTAGCTTTACAACGGTTAGCTCTACAAGAAAGCCGCTAATATCTTTTCTATGAAAAAGCGCTCAACTCCTGAGCGCTCGTTTACAATCTGGTATTAGCCTAGCTAAGGCTATCATTTTATCTTAGCAGAAGTAATAAATTGACCAAAAGTTTCACACCAAATCACAACCGTATTAAATCGATTAAGATCAGTACCTTCGGGAAGCTCAACCATAAAACGGTCGAATGTTTTCACATCTCCGACTCTCAGTAACTCGCTCTTGCTGTCATTGAAAGCTTGCTCGGTTTCAATGAACTTAGGTGAGAGGTAGACCTTGTAATCAGGCCCCGGCGCCAATTCACCTTCAAAAGCGATCGCACTTTCAGACACAGAAACGATACCTTCTCCCCAGTGCAAGAAGTCACTGTCTTGTCGATCTTTAGTGAACTCACCCGTGTAGATAGCCTGCTCACTGATCGCTTCAACAGAACTTGAGGAAGGAGAATCAGGCTCAATCAAGATAGGCAATGCGTAAACACCTAGCCCAAAACCAACAGCACCCACGGCTAAGTGGGTGCAAAGTAAAACTAACTTTTTCATCGCGTACTCCCTTATGCTTAAAGAGAGTATTATTGAATACTCTCAAAAATACAAAGAGATATAACGCTCTGATGTTCTATTTTTGGTAATGCGTTGCTGTACGTTGAGACAGTTCAACAATCACTTTTACCGCTTGCTCCATGCCTTGAATGGTAATGAACTCATGAATACCGTGGAAGTTGTAACCGCCAGTAAAGATATTCGGACATGGTAGCCCCATGAAAGATAAGCGAGCACCGTCTGTACCACCTCGGATTGGTTTAACCATTGGCTCGACATTGCACTCAATCATCGCCTGCTTGGCCAATTCAATAATATGTTGATGCGGTTCAACCATCTCTTTCATGTTGAAGTAGCTATCGGTTAGCACCAGCTCAACACGGCCTTTCTCAAGGCGCTCATTCAGCTCATCGACTTTCTGCTGCATGAATGCTTTACGCGCTTCTACACCCTCACGTTCAAAATCACGGATGATGTATCCCAGTTCAGAGCGAGCCACACCCATTTCCGCCGATTTCAGGTGGTAGAAGCCTTCATAACCTTCTGTGCACTCTGGTGTTTCTTGCGCAGGCATCATCAATTGGAATTGCGCTGCAATGTTCATCGAGTTCACCATTTTATCTTTTGCGGTGCCCGGGTGAACGTTCACGCCATGACAGATAACATCGGCGCTCGTGGCATTGAAGTTCTCAAATTCCAACTCCCCTACTGGGCCACCATCGATGGTGTACGCCCACTCGGCGCCAAATTTTTCAACGTCAAACAGGTTCGCACCGCGACCAATCTCTTCATCCGGCGTGAAACCAATGCAGATGTCGCCGTGTTTGATGTCTGGATTCGCTTTCAGGTAAGCAATTGCACTGATGATTTCAGCGATGCCCGCTTTGTTGTCGGCACCAAGCAGAGTTGTGCCGTCAGTCGTAATCAGGTCGTGACCATGTAAAGAATCAAGATCTGGATACTGGCTTGGGTTCAAACTCTCGCCACTTTCCCCTAATTCAATCGTTCCACCTCGGTAATCTTTAATCACTTGTGGTTTCACGTTGGCGCCTGATGCGTCAGGAGCGGTATCCATGTGCGCCACAAAGCCAATCGCAGGCACATCGTAATCGACATTCGACGGCAGTTTCGCCATCAAGTATCCATTGTCATCTAAAGACACATCAACTAAGTCTAATGCCACCAATTCTAACTTTAAGGCTTCAGCAAAGGTAATTTGACCCGGTGAACTTGGGCATTGCTGATTAGAAGGATCGGATTTGGTATCAAAAGTAACGTAATTCAGAAAACGTTCTACAAGCTTTTCCATAATTCATCTCACCATGGATTAAGTAATTGATTTACTGACTTAATTACTATGTCGATAAGTGATACATCGTTAAATAAATACGAGCACAGAGTCAGTAGCGAGGGTTTTCATCTTACGCCCCTGACCATGTATGTAATTGCTCTAAATCATTATTGTGCGAAATTAGATGCGCTTCCTATACTTGAAAACAGAGGGTTTCGTCAGTTCAACATTGCATACGGATGATAAGAGATCGCTTTGTACGCATTCTACGCCCTCCGCTCTCAGCCTAACAAAAGTACAAAGTGGATGATGATCACAATTTATCCTTGATGCAGAATCTGTCATACGTTACACGGAGACACAGTTATGACGATTAATAAATATTTCATTTTCTCTCCTCAAGCCTCTGAGGAAACGCTTCGACCAGTATTAACTGAGAAAGAAGTTCAAAGGCAGGAAGCTCTAAGACAGGCGCAGATCCAGGGTGGATTAGACACAAACGCGACCTCGTAACTCAATGAATACCTAGCACTATTAAGACCCCTATAAAAAAGCTCTACGCTCTATCCGGTAGAGCTTTTTTTATTTTTGATCTGTTCTCCTTTCCCCCACTCCCAAACAAGCTGAACATTAAACCTTCGCTCATTGCTTGCTGTTCTTCACTTCTCGATCACCAATTGGCTCATAGTTTCTCGCGAATGTATTTTCACGCATTGCACACACTAGCTTGCGGCGCTGAGAAATGACTCACTAAACTCCCCGATGCCATACCTTGTCGTGTCATTTTGTGCTAATAATTCATATTCGTTTTCATTCCTCACTCGCCCTCTTTTCAAAACTATAATGCGAGTACCAGAGAACCTAACCACAGGAACCCCGAATTCAATGGAATATTCAAAGCTAGGAAGTAGTCAAATTCCCGTTTCCCGTATCTGTCTTGGCAGCATGACTTGGGGGCTACAAAATACGCAGCAGCAAGCCGACCAACAGATCGAATACGCATTAAGCCAAGGTATTAACTTTATCGATACTGCAGAGATGTACGCGGTTCCACCTTCTCCAGATACCTACGGAAAAACAGAAGCGATCATTGGTAACTGGTTATCGCGTAACCCACAGCGTCGACAAGAGTTGATCATTGCGAGCAAAATTGCCGGGCCAGGGCTTCCTTGGGTTCGAGATGGCGGCCCGATAACGGGTGAAGCGGTGATCGCAGCCGTTGACGCATCATTAAAACGCCTACAAACAGACTATATCGACCTTTACCAACTTCATTGGCCAAATCGTACAACGCCTCACTTTGGTAAGCATTTCCCGAATCACATTCGATTCAGTGATATTGACCGAAAGCAGCATGAAGCTGAGATGTTGGAAATCCTACAAGCACTGGCAAGCTGCATTAAGGCGGGGAAAATTCGCCATGTCGGGCTTTCAGATGATTCTACTTGGGGCATTAACACATACCTCAAGCTGAGCGAGAAACACGATTTGCCACGTATGGTTTCGATTCAGAATGAATTTAGCTTGCTGCACGCAAAAGACTGGCCATATCTGATTGAGAACTGTGTGCATGAAGATGTCGCTTACCTGCCATGGTCACCTTTAGCTGCAGGCATGTTGAGTGGAAAGTACATCGATGGCGCAAGACCGGAAGGCAGCCGTTGGACTTACATGCAACGTAAAGGCATTTTTCGTGATACTGAATCTGCCAATGAAGCGGTTAAAGGCTATGTTGAAGTGGCGAATGCTCACGGGTTCACTCCAAGCCAACTGGCATTGGCTTGGTGTAATCAAGTTGATGGAGTGACGTCCACTATCATTGGTGCAACGACCATGGAGCAGCTAAAAGAGAACGTAGCCGCTTTCAGTAAACCGTTATCAGAAGAGATCCTGACTGATATCAACACAGTCTTTAAGCGCTACCCTGCTCCGTATTAGGCTGTCAGTTCAGCTTAACTTAAGTAAGTAAATCCCATAAGAGCGCGCTATTTAGTGCGCTTTTCTTTTTTAAGTGGATCGCTTTTGCTTTTTATATGGATCGCATTGAGCTATCACGCTTTTGGTTCGCTAACCTTTGCTCTATAATGCGCGGGCTTATATCTAGGATAAAAACATGATTTCAAAAAACCAATTAAAACTCCTTCGTGCTTTGGGTCAAAAGAAACAACGTAAAGCCCACGGCCTGTTTCTAGTTCAAGGTGAAAAGAACGTTCTTGAGCTGTTCAATAGTGACTTAGTGGTGAAGAATGTCTTTGCTACCGCTGATTTCTTATCTGAAAATCATGCTTCACTGATTGAGTTTGATTGTGTTGAAGCCTCGCTGGATGATCTAACCAAAGCGAGCACTTTGGTCAGTAACAACGCAGCGATTGCGGTTGTTGAGATCCCAACGTTTGAACTACCAGAAGCAACAGGACTGATGATTGCGCTTGATGGCGTTTCAGACCCTGGCAACCTAGGTACGATTATTCGCGTAGCAGACTGGTATGGCATCAAGCATATCGTTGCGAGCAGTGATTGCGCAGACCCATACAACCCTAAAACTATCAGCGCGACTATGGGCAGCTTTGGCCGAGTACACGTAAGTCAAACTGACTTACCAGCTTACTTAGAGCAAGCGAATCTACCGGTTTACGGTGCATTTTTGGAAGGCGAAAGTGTTCATAAGACTGACTTCACTGCAAATGGCATTTTGCTGATGGGCAGCGAGTCTCACGGTATTCGTGAACACGCCGCTAAATACGTGACAGATAAGATTACGATTCCAGCATTCGGTGGCGCAGAGTCTTTGAACGTTGCAATGGCGACTGGCATCATTCTCGACAACATGCGTCGTCAGCACAGCTAGGTCTCATAAGCTAACGATCCAGTCGACAATGTTCAAATATTAAAAAAGGCGTATTGATTAAATCAGTACGCCTTTTTATCTAAGTTCTTTTCAACAATTACTTTTCTAGCATTGCCAACTTATCAGCGACACCATTCCACTTCTCAGCGTCATCCATTGGTGCTTTTACTTCCGTTTGTACCGGCCAGATTTCGGCAAGCTCTGCGTTCACTTCGATAAAGATTTTTTGATCTTCTGGTAGCTCATCTTCTTGGAAGATCGCTTGAGCATCACATTCAGGTACACATAAACCACAATCAATACATTCGATTGGGTTGATTACCATGAAATTTGGGCCTTCATGGAACGCATCTGCGGGGCACACTGCCACACAGTCTGTGTATTTACATTGAATACAATTATCGCCTACGACAAATGCCATGATGCTCTGCTCTATAAGTTAGTCAAAATTGAAGAATGGGGATAATACTCATCCCAAAGCAAAATTCAACATCATACGGCTCTAATATCGTGTCTATTTGCTCCATGTTTCCAAATTAGTATGACAGATAAATCAATTTCTCGTAAAATGCGCGCCATTGTGAGCTTATCGCTTCTTTGAACATCAGCGTTTCCATCAAACTCTGTATTAAGAAACGATCTAGCTAAGACACCTATAAAAACGAGACATCGAAATGATACGTTTAACCGAAATTAAACTCCCACTAGACCATGAAGAGTCTGCTATTCAAGACGCTATTGAAGCGAAACTTGGTATTAACTCTGATCAGGTACTCTCTTTTAATATCTTTAAACGTGGCTACGATGCTCGTAAGAAATCAAAGATCTTACTTATCTACACGCTTGACGTTCTCGTTGAAAACGAAGCTGAGTTGTTAGAACAATTCATTAGCGACCCGCACGTAAAAGTGACTCCTGATATGGAGTACAAGTTTGTTGCTAAAGCGGTTGAGAACCAAACTGAGCGCCCTGTGGTTATCGGTTTTGGCCCATGTGGTCTATTCGCTGGCCTAGTGCTTGCTCAAATGGGTTTCAACCCAATCATCGTTGAGCGTGGTAAAGAAGTTCGTGAGCGTACGAAAGATACCTTTGGTTTCTGGCGTAAGCGTACGCTGAACACAGAATCAAACGTACAGTTTGGTGAAGGCGGCGCAGGTACTTTCTCTGACGGTAAGCTGTACAGCCAAGTTAAAGATCCAAAGCACTACGGCCGTAAAGTAATTGAAGAGTTCGTTGCTGCGGGTGCACCAGAAGAAATTCTATACGTAAGTAAGCCGCACATCGGTACCTTTAAACTGGTTACCATGATCGAAAAGATGCGCGCTTCTATCATTGAACTTGGTGGCGAAATCCGTTTCAGCACTCGTGTTGACGACGTTCATATGGAAGATGGTCAAATCACTGGCCTAACGCTTTCTAACGGTGAAGAGATCAAATCTCGTCACGTGGTATTGGCTGTTGGCCACAGTGCTCGTGACACGTTTGAAATGCTGTACGATCGTGGCGTTTACATGGAAGCGAAGCCTTTCTCTGTTGGTTTCCGTATCGAACACAAGCAATCGATGATCGATGAAGCTCGTTTCGGTAAGAACGCAGGCAACCCAATCCTAGGTGCTGCGGACTACAAACTCGTTCACCACTGTAAGAATGGCCGCACTGTATACAGCTTCTGTATGTGCCCAGGTGGTACTGTGGTTGCTGCAACGTCTGAAGAAGGCCGCGTAGTAACGAACGGCATGAGCCAATACTCTCGTGCAGAACGTAACGCAAACAGCGCAATCGTTGTAGGTATCGACCCAGAGCGTGATTACCCAGGTGACGCACTGGCTGGTATCCGTTTACAACGTGAACTAGAAAGCGGCGCTTATGTTCTTGGTGGTGAAAACTACGATGCACCAGCTCAAAAAATCGGTGACTTCTTGAAAGGTCGCGATCCGAGTGCAATCGGTGAAGTACAACCGTCATTCACGCCGGGTATCCACCTGACTGATATTTCAAAAGCGCTGCCTGATTTTGCTATCGAAGCGATTCGTGAAGCAATCCCAGCGTTCGAGAAGAAGATCAAAGGTTTCTCTACGCCAGATGGCCTACTAACCGGTGTTGAAACTCGTACGTCTTCTCCTGTATGCATCAAACGTGGCAAAGACTTCCAAAGCATCAACCTTAAGGGCTTCTTCCCGGCAGGTGAAGGTGCAGGCTACGCAGGCGGCATCCTGTCTGCTGGTATCGACGGCATTAAGGCTGCAGAAGCGCTAGCACTATCAATGGTAGAGCAGAACCAAGCTGAGAAGATTGAGATCGCTTAAGCACTTTCGATAAAGCAAAGCTAGATCGCAATCAACCAAAACTAAAAATCCAGTGTCTTGTCGACACTGGATTTTTTATTGCATAAAGGTATCTAGAGTTATTAAGTCACGACTTCGTCAGCGTTACTTACAAGTCTCTTTTGACCAATTCACACCATCATCTGAACACTCAAATAAACTTGTCCCATTCTGATAATAATAACCTTTAGTCCAGTTCCCTTGAGAATATTTAGACGTTATCGCCTGAGTATAATCAAACGGTGTATTTTCAATGTACGCATACTTATGCCTGTTCCAGCTGTCAGAACCATATGAACTGTTGTCATTAAAATCTACCGATAGGTAGTTGAGTGCATCAAAGTCGCTGCGCGATACACTATCCAATGAATCACCGAGATTAACCCATTCTGGATGTGGTGCGTTATTCTCAAAATTAAATTTCGCTTGTACTTGGGTAAACTGATCTTTGTAGTCACCGACAAGATCTGCCGACAAGGTTTGCATGAATCCAGCACCGACATTTTGACGTGAACAACTGTCCCAATCAGGTTGTTTAGACCAACCACGGTTCAACACACCAAAAGTAGTCAATGAGTTAGGCAGAACCTGTTGCTTGATGGTCTCTTGCACCGAACATGAATATTCCGTTCCATCACTATTCAATGAGAACGAAGCTGCTCTGTCATACTCTAAGCCATCTTTCTTCTGACCATTACGCTCAAAATGTTCACTTAACGCCAGTTCTGTCTGCAGGTCGGCTGAAACTTCATGTTCGATCACAATCAGCTTGTCCGCAGTCATCACTGTTTTAACTTTATACCACTTATTAATTTCGTTCTTCTTGGAGTAATCCCAATGCTGCCAGTAATAGTCAACATAAGCTTGCTGGGCTGTCGGGTTCTCTTTTTGAATCTCTTTGGTCTCTTGATACGACTTTTTAATGGCAGGCATCATCTTCTGCGCTAAATCGTAGAGCTCAGTATTTTGATCTTTAACGAAATCACCATACAAGTCCTCTACTGCGATGTTGTATCGGTTCGCAATTCGGAAGTCATGCTCTTTCACATTTTGGATAATGCTATTTTGGGTGTTCACGGCTTGCTTCAAAGCAGAGCAACTGTTTAAACCACCTTTATACAAGTCGGCTTGGATCTGATTCCATAAAACAGTTGTCAGTGGCGTAGTCGACTTAATTTCTTGCTCAGAACTCACCGTCATGACTGGCGGAAAGATTAACTGATAAGGTTCAGTAATCGGTGTGTTTGGGCTGTCTGCATCAATAGCGCCTACTGGCACGTTCACTACGATTGGAGCGTAGTCCATACAGTCTGAGTTAGAGCCCGTCAAAGATAGCTCATAGCTGCCCTCATCGTCCGTGACACTGCTAGGCTCACCTTCATCTAATACGCCATTATAATTGATATCTAGAAACGCGGTCGCCCCGGAAATATACCCGTCAATGGCGACACCTTGTAAGGTTCTCGTTTGAGGAGCAGGAGCACTTGTGTTGCTACCACCGCCTCCTCCGCCACAAGCCGTAAGGCCACCAGCTATAAGTGCGATAGAAATAAGCTTAAGTTTCATTCGATTAGATCCTAATGAAATACATTATCAATGGAATTGTCATTGGGGGGATGACCGGAAATGACTGTGATAGTCATAGCCAGTCATAATAGCGATTGGCATTAGAAAGAAACACGAAAGGGTGATAGCCGATTCGTGCATGTTTTCATTTTGAACAGAAACTAAAAGATGGAGAAATGGGGTTAAAAATGGACTAATTACTTCTCGTTCGAAGCTATCCAAAGCTTATAAAAATCACTATAACCGGTTTGGTTAATCTCTACCCCATGAACCTCAACACTATTAAAAACCTTCTCTTTGCCGTGAAATAACGGACAAAGTAACTTCTGTTGATAAAGCGAACCTTCAATCTCTTTCAACTCGCGCATTGGGTCCTCGCCACTGACAGCAGCTCTAACTCTCTCGCAATGCGCCTTCATCTCAGAATTGTTGAAAATGAATCTGAGCCCAGAGGAAGCAAGTAACCAATCGTAAAGGCCGTAATCCGCTGGCTGTTCGATAACTTCTTCAATGAATAACAGGTCTGCCGACTCACTCATGGAGTTAGGGTCACTAATATTGGGAAGCTCAACAACTTCAATAGCGACACCCGTTTTTACAATCGTTTGTTGCAGCCAGTCAGCTATATCTTGAAGTAAAGGAATCGTCATTCTAGGTCGTGTTAACACAACAGTGCCCGTCAAAATAGGAATGGGATTGCTGGATGTTAATTTACTAGGCGAGAAAGACAAGTCATCCGTCACCATATCAGCATCAAACTCTTTACTGCTGGACTTGATAAACGATACCAACCTGTCGAGTTCTTCAGGGGTGATGCCCGAGTTTTCTCTACGATTAACCGCAAGATACGAAAGTGCATTGATTGTGGTTTCTTCTGCTACGCCAGATTGATTAAAACTCAGGGTGTGATCATTCAAACCTTCTATGTCGGTGAGCGTTATCTGTTCTAACAAGGCATTTTGAGCAAAGTAACCTCGGTGACGTTTAAGAACCAAGCACTCTTCGCTCCAATCGTCTAATGAGAAAGGTCCGGTTCCGATATAGGCACTGCGCCCGCTCGAAAAATAAGTACGCTTGCAGCGGTAAATAGACGCGTGTGGGCTAGTCAAAGCATAGAGAAACATTGGGTTTGCGTGTGTCAGCTCAATAGTCAGTTGTTTATCACCCACCACTTGAACATCACTGACCTGATCAAATAAAGACTGTACTGGCCCTTCGATATTTTTTAGCTGCAACAAACATTGAGCAACATCTTTGGCCGTTAAAGTTTCACCGTCATGGAATAACACATTCGGTCTCAACCAAAAATGCAGAAATCGCCCTTCCACCTTCCAATGGTGCGCGAGGCTCGCTTGGGGATTTCCCTCATGGTCTTGGACGAGTAACGTATTGTATAGACTTCTTAAGATGTGATGTTCTGCGGTTCGGTATGTTTTTGCTGGCTCAAGGTTATCGACCCACGGATATTGAGTGATCAGCAAATGGTCATGTTGTTGATTGAACAGACTATGTTTTTCAGTCGCTAGCGTCAGTGCCTTTATTGCAGCATCACCATAGCTTTCTAGAAGACGAGGAATAACGTTAAAGCACCCTTGTTCTAACTGAAGCGCTAACACTTGTTCTAATGCTTCGGGAAAGCTGACCAAAATTCTAAACTGGCTAAGCTTCCCTCTTCCTTTGGACGGAATCCAACAAATCCAGCGATATTCTGATAAGCATTTAAGAATGATCGAAGTGTTTCGACGAGAAGTCGATAGCGAGTGTTCTAGGTCATCGATCGTTAGGTGATACTCTTCACCTAGTTCATACTTTGCAATAAGCTGCTGAAGTCTACGTAAGTTAGCGTCGTTCAATGGATATCCGAATCAAGCGTCTAGTGGAACGAGAATAGCTGTAACCCAAATGGGAGGTCTATTTACTCATTCAAGTTGGAATATGCTGTATGAAACTGTTGATATAAATAATATCAAGATCCAACTTAATTTATAAACACCTCTTTTAGCAAACAAAATAATCACTGATCGTGCATATTCAGTGGCAAAAATAAGTGGGAGATTAATCCTCCACCGGATTTGCTATTTGCTCTACATTCCTGCCTTATCGTTGTGCTATTGAGCCAGTATTATCCAACTAAAGTGTCTATGTTACTAGCGGTACACAAGCAACATGGTAGAATGCCGCCATTAATCTTATCCTTGTATAAGATTGTTAAACCTTTCCATCGCTATTTAGCCAAATCATACCGAGAAACTTATGCCATTTTCCAAGCTTGGATTAAGCTCACCTATTGTTAAAGCCGTTGCAAAACAAGGCTATGAAAAGCCAACCTCTATTCAAGAAAAAGCAATTCCGATTGTGCTTTCTGGTAAGAACCTTATTGCGGCAGCACAAACAGGTACAGGTAAAACTGCGAGCTTTGTTCTCCCTATCTTAGAAATGCTAAGCAAAGGTGAAACGCAGCGTAAAAAACGTATCCGCGCAGTTATCCTGACGCCAACGCGTGAACTGGCAGTTCAGGTTGAACAGAACATTACTAAGTACGCGAAGTTCCTAAACCTAACATCATTAGCGATGTACGGTGGCGTATCTTACCAACACCAGAAAGATCGCCTGATTGAAGGTGTCGACATTCTTGTGGCAACACCAGGTCGTTTGATCGACATGTACGGACAACGTGCCGTTCACTTTGATGAAGTGGAAGTACTGGTTCTAGATGAAGCTGACCGCATGCTAGACATGGGTTTCATTGAAGACATCAACAAGATCATCGCGCGTCTACCACAAGACATCCAAAACCTGCTGTTCTCGGCAACGCTTTCAACGCCAGTGCGTGCACTAGCGAAAAGTGCAATCAGTGAAGCGGAAGAGATTTCGATTGCCAAGACTGATGCGTCTAAAGCGAACATTGAGCAATGGTTGGTAACGGTAGATAAAGACCGTAAGTCAGCACTATTGAGCCACATGATTACCGAAGGTAACTGGGACCAAGCGCTTATCTTTATCGAAACCAAGCACGGCGCGGCTAAGTTGGTTGCTCAACTTGAGAAACGTGGTATTCAAGCGGAAGCTTTCCACAGTGGACGTAGCCAAGCGATTCGTGAAAAAATCTTGGCTGACTTTAAGAAAGGTCGCCTAAAATACTTAGTCGCGACGGGTGTTGCTGCTCGTGGTATCGATATCGACAACCTAAGCCGCGTAGTGAACTACGACATGCCATTCCCAGCAGATGATTATGTTCACCGTATTGGTCGTACAGGCCGTGCTGATGCATCTGGCGAAGCGATCTCTTTCCTATCAAAAGATAACTTCAAAAACCTGTGCATTATTGAAAAGCGTCTTGGTCACTTGATTGAACGTCGCGTTGTTGAAGGTTTCGAACCACGCAAAGAAGTACCCATTTCAGTATTGAACTTCGTTCCTAAGAAGAAAAGAGAACAGCAACAAGACTAAGTAATTTCAGCGACAGAAAATGCAAAGTTGCATTAACCAAAAGAAAAGTCGCGTTAGCCAAAATGAAAATAAAACGAAGCCCTATGTGGCTTCGTTTTGTTCTTTGAAATACATATAACGTTGAGGCAATAAGATGATCACTCCTATCGCAACGAGATTAACCCGCGGCCAAGACCTAAAGCTAGAGATCCAGAGGCTAGTGACAGCGCACAATATCTCCGCGGGCTCTATTGCGTCTTGTGTCGGATGTGTTTCTCAACTCAATATTCGCTTAGCTAATGCCAACAACACCAAGCTAGTTCAAGCTCCGTTCGAAATAGTCTCGGTGATGGCAACGCTAACCCCAAACCACCAGCATATTCATATCTCCGTTGCTGATGAGAATGGCAATGTAATTGGTGGGCATTTGCTTGAAGGGACGATTATCGCGACCACGGCTGAATTGATTGTTCACCGCTACGATACCTTGACCTTCAACAGAGAGCATGACGATTCGACGGGTTACACTGAACTTACTATCAGCAATAGCAAATAACTGATTTACCCATAGCAACACCAAACGCCCCATACAAAGCGATACTACCAACAGCAATTAGGAAACACGATGGCTCCAAACTCCGCAGATTCCGTTATCGTTCTCGATTTCGAGACCACAGGCTTATCACCAAATATGGGCGACCGAGCGATTGAGATCGGTGCGGTTAAACTCGTTAACGGCGAAGTCGTCGACACCTTCCAGCAGCTCATGAACCCGGGATTTCGTGTGAGTGGATTCATTGAAGGTTATACCGGAATCAGTAACCGTATGTTAAGCACAGCGGCCAGTTGTAGTGAAGTGATGGATGAGTTTGCAGACTTCATTCAAGACAGCCAACTTGTCGCTCACAATGCCTCATTTGATAAGCGCTTTCTTGATGCGGAATTAGATAATATTGATCGCGATTACAATGGACAGTTCGCTTGCTCAATGTTGATAGCTCGTCGTCTAATCCAAGACGCACCAACTCATAAGCTAGGCGACCTTGTGCGTTTCAAAAATATCGACAACGACGGTACTTTCCACAGAGCGTTAGCCGATTCAGAAATGACAGCAAGGTTGTGGTTATTGATGATTGATGAATTGCAAAGTGATCACGGCATTCAACAGCCAAGCTTCCAACTGATGCAGAAAATATCTAGGACAGCCAAAGGTTCGATTCCAAAACTACTGATGAGCAACAGGGGTTAGGTTACGAAATTCAGTTTGATGAAAGGCTAGCTCGATAATGACCGCTAGCCTTTAAAAAGAACGCTCTACTCTTGCAATGACTCCAACGTTCCTTTGAGGCTTTCTAACTCATTCATAAAATACGCCCACTGCTTGTTACTGCTGGTCGCGGCCATATCTACTAAAAACTTGGCTGATGTTTCCATATTTTGGTTAAGCTGCGGCTCAAGTTCAGCAGGATAATAAGCTTCATTGTTTAAAAGCAACTTCATAATAATTGGCTGAGCAATATGTAGGTCGCTCTTCTTTGCCATCAGCGTCGTTAGCTCTTGATAGATGTTGTTTTGATATTGTCGCCAACTGCTATTGGTATTTACCCACTCTTTAGACCAAGCCAAAATAATCTGTTTTTGTTCTTTCGATACTGAACCTAGCCACCGTTCTGCACGCTCTTCTATTCTGTTTCGGTATCGCTCTCTCGAATCGTCATCGTTCAACGACAACCTTTCTTCATAATAGTCTTGCTGCTTTTCACGAAAGTTCTTTAAAAACTCCCTGTCTTGCTTAGGGCTAAGCTGCATACTCAAGGCGTAAATATCTGGAGCGAACTTATTGACGATTGTGCGAATATGCTCTTTCGTTTGTTCACTTTGGCCCACAATAAAAGCGGGATTCATATCCGACCGATCTACGTTTTGAATCGCTTCTAATTGCGAGATGTACAGAGGTAGCTGAGTTTCTTTATGCCATTTCTGTAATATATCTAATCGCTCTTCAAGCTCTGATTCTTGGCTATTTGAGAGGGAAACAAAATCTTCTATATAGCTAACGACAAACCAACCTATATTGTTATAGGCGAACTTGGTCCCGCACCCAGTAAATAGAAAACAGATCACTAAAACTAACCACCGGCACTTTCTCATTCTACCCTCTCACGACATTCAACAAAGCCACAAACCGATTAACTCATCCCTTTAAGGTTAGCCCAGTTTTTATAACGCTAATTCTAGCTCTTATAAAAATAGTCTTAATAAACAGTGGTCGTAAGAACTTTGAGATAAATTGAGACCCAAACTTGCTAATCTAGCTATTTAGGCAAATGATTAAACTAAAAATAATTAATGGCAGTGATGTGATACCAATCCGGAAAAT
>NZ_JBFRPK010000079.1:0-1692 GCF_041471965.1 Vibrio sp. 10N.261.51.A3 | reverse complement strand
TAATAAGTAAGCAAATGATGACAACTACCTTGAAAAACACCGATACCATAGAGTGGAACGTTTTTCAAGGTAGTTGTCATCATTTGCTTACTTATTAAGCAGCTTCTCTTTCTGGATTTAGGTGAACGTCACCAACAGGCGCACAGTTCCTGATATCACCAGACCACCGCTCAGGCTTTCGCTGTTTTGCAGCGAGCAATACCTCTACACGACGCTTCAAGATCTCTTTATCTTTTCCATTGTGACGCTCTGAAGGCGTGACGTAATTTAGCTGACTGTGCTTGTGCTCGGTGTTGTACCAGCGTACGAAGGCTTCAACCCAACTTTGGCTACTATCGATTGTTTCAAAGCCTTTCGTTGGCCAGCTTGGCATGTACTTTACCGTGCGGAACAATGACTCAACATACGGGTTATCATCACTGACTCTTGGGCGACTATACGATGAAGTAATACCTAACTCTTCCATTTTGGCTTTGAACGTCAACGACTTCATCGGCGCACCATTATCGGAGTGAAGAACCAGAGCTTGATTGAAGCACTGCTCTCGCATCAACGTTCGTTGCAGAAGTTGTGACGCCAGCTCACCGCATTCATGCTCATACACTTCATAACCAACAATTTTTCGACTGTAGATGTCCTCAATGACATACAGGTAATAATGTTGGCCTCGAACTTTTGAAGGTAAGTAAGTGATATCCCACGTATAGACTTGGTTCGAGTCCGTCGCTGTGTAACTGGTTGGCTTCGCTTGCTTCTGTCTGCTCCGCTGACGACCTCGTTTGTGAAGTTGCCCCTGCGTACTCAACACTCGGTAGTAGCTCGACTCAGAGGCGATATACTCACCTCTATCAAGCAGTGTCGGGACGATTTGAGTTGGAGGCAAGCTTGCAAACTCAGAGCGGTTACACACCTCGATTATCGCATCACGCTCTTCCTGCGACAGCTTGTTAGCAGGCTCAGGTCTGAGGCATATTGGCCTTTTGTCAGCTTGAACTTCACCTTGCTGATACCAGCGACGATACGTTCTCAAGTCGATTTGAACTTCATGGCAAGCTGGCTCTAAACGACACCCGCATTGCTTCGCTTCAAGGATAAGAGTCACTATGGTCTGCCTTTCATCGGTTGAGGTTAGTCGTCCTCTGGCTCTTCCCCGTAAAAGGCTCTCAGCTTTTTTCTTAATACCAAGAGAGCGGCCGTTTCAGCGAGTGCTTTTTCTTTGAGTCGTAAATCTTTCTTCAACTCTTTGATTTCAAGTTTGTCAGCTTTAGCCTGCTTCTTTGCTTCAGCTTCCTGCTCTTTACTCGACTTAAACCCTTGCATACATTCGCTGCGCCAGCTTTGGATTTGCTCTGGAAAAAGACCTTTTTCACGACAATATTGGCTGAGTTCACTTTCGGTCATTGAGTAGGTTTCAGCGACAATGGCAAGTTTAGTTTGAGCTGACCACTGCTC
This sequence comes from Vibrio sp. 10N.261.51.A3, assembly GCF_041471965.1. Lineage (NCBI taxonomy): Bacteria > Pseudomonadati > Pseudomonadota > Gammaproteobacteria > Vibrionales > Vibrionaceae > Vibrio > Vibrio sp. 10N.261.51.A3. The sequence continues at coordinate 240 of NZ_JBFRPK010000079.1, read as the reverse complement.
TGATGAAGTGTTGCTATTTGGCACGGCGGCTCCTGAACGTCTGAGTTGCTGGCGCCAATGATACAGGGTCGCAGTGCTAATTCCTTCCTCTTCCGACACTTCTTTAACTGACATTGAATAGGGAGGTAATAGCTTCTTCAATATAGCTTCTTTTCTTTCTACTGAGATACGAGACACAATTACTCTTTATCGCCCAAACTGGTTAAATTTTAACAGTGACATCTACCCTGCCAGATAGGG
>NZ_JBFRPK010000078.1:1318-2472 GCF_041471965.1 Vibrio sp. 10N.261.51.A3 | reverse complement strand
CAATGAGTACAGGCCCAACTCCTCGAACCATTTTATTGGCATGGCGTGATTTAACTGCGGCGTTAAGGCCAAGTGCCACCACCCTTTATCTGACATCGCTACCTTCCACGCATTGCGCTCCGTTACACCTTGTTGTTGTAACCATGTCGCTATGCCGTATCTGCGTTTGCGTTGTTTTAAGCGGTAACATCGTAGCCGTCGCCGTATCCATTCGTCTAAGCGCTGCAAGCTGCTTTTCCGTATGGCGAGTTTGAAGTAGTGTTGCCAACCTCTTAGGTATTGAGTTAATTCCGCTATGACTGCTTGCAACTCTCGCCCTCGGTTTCGCTTCGTTATCTGCCGCACTCGCTTCTTCATTTGAGTTTGTGCTGCCTTCGATAGATGGATTGTTCCATCTATCCCGAAGCGGTGGCTTAAGTAAGTCCGTTCTGTCACTCTTGTCGCACCACTTTTCTCTCGATTTACCGTGAGCTTCAGCTTTTGCTCCAAGAACTCCGTTATCGACTCTTTAACTCGATAAGCGGCTTCTTCACTATGAACGTAGATTTGGCAGTCGTCTGCATATCGACAGAACTTATGCCCTCTGCGCTCTAACTCTTTATCCAGTTCATCTAATACGATATTGGATAGCAACGGGGATAATGGTCCACCCTGTGGTGTCCCTCTTTGTCTCTGTTCAACCATCCCGTTTCGCATTATGCCTGCCTGTAGATATGACCTGATGAGCTTCAACACTCGTTTATCACTGATGTCCTGTGACAGTCTGTACATCAGTCTATCGTGATTCACTGTGTCGAAGTATTTCGCTAGGTCGATATCTACAACATAACCTCGACCTTCTCGGATGTAATGACTGGCTGCCGTTAATGCATGGTGCGCACTGCGGTTTGGTCTAAATCCGTAACTGCTATTGGAGAACTTGGGGTCATAGATATCTGACAGTACTGAGGTCATTGCCTGTTGGACAACTCTATCAAGCACGGTTGGGATACCTAGTTGCCTTACGCCACCACTAGGTTTGGGGATTTCTACACCAAGTACCGGTTGAGGTTGGTAGCTTCCTTCCAGAAGACTCTGGCGAAGCGCTTGCCCATTTGAAGCCTGTCGAAGTGTTGAGATAGTCGCATCTATGTCGAGTTTGTCGACACCTGCAC
>NZ_JBFRPK010000078.1:0-618 GCF_041471965.1 Vibrio sp. 10N.261.51.A3 | reverse complement strand
TCTTCACTCTTCGTAGAGCTTGATTCAAGTTGGTTGAAGAGCAGATTTGCTCCATCAACGACGTCGAGATCACCAAGACTCGTCCTCCTGTTTACGCCAATCATGCTTGTCATTCTTCATCACCATGAGCTTTACTTGCTGTATCGCCCATTGGGACGTAGAGATGGTTTTCATCTTGCTATGACCCCACATGATTGAGTGTCTAGTGACTGCTTCTTGATATATTCAGTTCGGGCCTTCCCTTAAGTTGTACTTCCTTAAGGTACTATGCCTTCTGCTGACTTCTTATTGCTCGTCATACCGCATCGCTGCTGTATTAGTCTCTATCGAGACAAGTAATAAGATCTCCCGAGGTAAGACGTTGCTCTTTCCCTTGGCCGTGCCTGATTTATCACTACACACTTCCCGTCGAGGCATCGGGCTATTCTATCTATTGCTAGGTTGCCCAAGTTGTAATGACCTACTATCAGATTTCTGTTCGTCACAACCAAGTTTTGCCATTTGCTTCCTTCAGATTTCACCTCACGGTGAACACCCTTGCATAGGCTAACGGTTCTCGCTCGACTGAGCCCGTAGAGGACTTTCACCTCCTAGATCAACGCCATGCTCGGCGCACAA
>NZ_JBFRPK010000077.1:26919-104240 GCF_041471965.1 Vibrio sp. 10N.261.51.A3 | reverse complement strand
TCTCATTCTATGTACCGATAGGATGGCTTGTTGCTCTGGTGATTTTACGGGCACAAAGCGAGTGGATGGTCGCTGAACAGCTTCGCAGATAGCTACTGCATCATTAAGGTCGTTCTTCCCTTTAGTTCGATAAGGGACCACGTATTTAACGGCCATGATACGGACGTCGTGCCCAAGTTTATTGAGTGTTCTTGCCCAATAATGTGCACCACCACACGCTTCAACGCCTATACGCATGAGTGGCATATTTGCTATTGTAGTCAGTAGTTTAGAGCGGGTTACCGACTTATGAAGTATGACCTTACCATTTTGGTCTACGGCATGAAGACTGAAGTGGTTTTTAGCTAGGTCGATACCGCAGAAATAAGAATAATCAGACATGGTGCCTCCGATGCATTTAAGTACCACATAAGTGTGGCAGATCCTCGGTAGGGGGAATCCATGTCATTCGTTAGAACTTACAAGGAGTATGTATGCTAGGGAAACATCAAAAAGGTTATGAGGAATTTTATCACTCAACCCACGAAAATGAGCATCTTGATACTAAGACCGAACTGTTAGTCGGTTTATCAGCGGCTATGGCTATGAATTGTTTACCGTGTACACGTTACTATTTGCTAGAGGCAAAAAAGGCAGGTATTACAAAAGGTGAAATATCGGATGTAACAGCAAAAGTTATGGCTGTTTCAGCGGGGCAGAAAAAGCTGCAAATGCAAGAGGTTTTAACAAAATATAAGATCGACCTCGACAGCTTTGAGTAACGTTCTAACAAGCAATTTAAGAGTGATTCGCAACGCGTGGCATTTTTATTATGCGTTGCGTTCAGTGTTTAAGGCGGTATACGGTAGCATCGGTATTGCGTTGCTCACACCTTAACGCGGGTATAACACAAAATCAGGCTATTGCTCAAAATTGCTATTTGAACTATTATTTGTACATTAAATTGTACCATAGGGAGTTCAACATGAGCCGCATCCATTTTGATCAAGATATTCAGCCTTTGTCTGAATTTCGTGCTGGCGTGACGTCATTTATTAAACAGATTAACGAAACTCGCAGACCACTAGTTATCACACAACGTGGTAAGGGTGTTGCGGTTGTCCTTGATGTTGCAGAATATGAAGCAATGCAAGAGAAGATCGAGTTACTGGAAGAAATGCGTACTGCTGAAGCACAATTAGCTTCAGGTTTAGGTGTTTCCAATGAAGACGCTCGTGCTCAAGTATTGGGGCGCATTAAGAAATGAAAGTAGTCTGGTCACCACTAGCATTACAAAAGTTAGGTGATGCAGCCGAGTTTATTTCACTGGATAATCCAGTGGCGGCAGAAAACTGGGTTAATGAGGTTTTTGATAAAACTGATTTACTCTCAAGTATGCCTGACATGGGGCGAATGGTTCCTGAGCTGCCTCATACCAATTACCGTGAAATTTTGTTTGGTCACTATCGAATCATATATAGCCTCAGCCATGAAATTCGCGTCCTTACAGTACGAAATTGTCGTCAGATACTAACGGAAAGTGACGTGTAGCAATTGTGTTATAACAAGCAATTTAAGAGGGATTCACAACGCTTGGCATTTTTCTTCTACTTCAAATTTAGTGTTTATGGCACAATGCTTTAGGTTGGGTGGAGGCGTTGTTCACCCCTTAATTGGGCTAGTTGCCCAGAGGAAGTAATCAATCCATTGGGAACTTTTGTTTCTGGTGGAGTACGCGCATAATTCGGATAATGTCGCCTTCGATCCAATAGGAGACGATCATTGAAATCTCAGGAATTATAAGTAATTGCCCACGAATGCCGTCTCTCTGTACACCCATTAGAGGCTGCTCAAGCAAGTTTTCTACTTTTGTTTCAATGAGGTTGTCAGCGTTTTCTGCCGCATCAGGGTTGAAGTCATAGATAAACTCAAAGATCCTTTCACGATCATTGAGTGATTCTTCTTCCCATAAAATCATTGCTTACCTCGATTACGTATTCTGGCTTTGCGTTCTTCCATTCGAGATTTAGCAGTTTGGTGTTCAACGAAAACGGATTCTCCTGAGTCAAACTTCTCAAATGCTAGGTTTACTTGTTCAGTTAGCCATGCATCGTGAGATAATGTCTGTCTTTGTTGCTCAGCGAGTTGCTCAGTAAGCTCACGGCAAGCACCACTCAGTGTGCGACCTTGGCTCTCAGCCATCTGTTGAGCTAGGCGTTTTGTTTCTTCATCAACACGAAATTGAATTCTAGTGTCCATGATGTATTCCTTTATTGGTGTGTGTACAAATGTTAGCACTCACCTTTGAGATGGGCAACTGACAAGCTACTATGGCGCCAATAACTAACTTTTGGTGCTATGTTTCATCGCACATAGTCCCATATCTCATCAACCATTGCAGAACGTTAAATGGTAGGTCACCACTATCTGTAGAGGAAAGTGCATTGAAGTTAACGAATAAACTCGTACGTTACCCGCACATTGATGTTAATCGTGCGTTTGAAAAAGAAGCTGAATTATTGCAGCAAATTCAGGCGGGTGAGATTGGGCAAGCCTTAATGTTGTGGCAAGCAAAAGCGCCGACACTTGTTTTGCCCGCAGGTAAAAAGTGGCCAGTGACGGTCGAGTCTAGAAAACAACTCGCGGCACAAGGTTGGCAACTCACCTCACGTAAAACAGGCGGCGCTCCCGTTCCCCAACTGCCGGGGATCATTAACTTATCGCACATTTACCATTGGCCTCGTGATGAAGCCTACAACATCCAAAAAGCGTATCTACATCTGTGCAATATCTTAACCCTGTTTTTTAAAGAACTGGGTATCGATGTGGATGTACACGCGACTCCCGGTTCTTATTGCGATGGTGATTACAATCTCAATATCAACAAACAAAAAATAGTGGGCACTGCGCAGCGTGTTTTGCTTAAACAAGGGGGCGGCCAAATTGTACTTTCGCAAGCCTGTATCTTGTTGGATGTCGACTTAGAGAACATCGTTGCACCCGTAAATTTTTATAATCAAGTTTGTGGCAATCCAACCGTGGTGGATGCGCAGGTTCATACTCCGTTGTCCGCACATCTGACAACTCTACCCAACGTAGACTCACTCTTTCAGCAGTTAAGCCAAGCTTTCATCAAGCATGCGTGATACCAACCTTTCGTTAACGCCAAACTAATTTGCCGATGGTAGAACGATTTCAATGCTATGTGTCGATGACAACGAATGGGTTGAACTTAAGGCGGTGAGAACTTTATAATGTTACTTGTAACATAATTAAGAGTTCAAATAGTTATGACAGAACAGCAGAAGAAAACTCGAACCACACTTCAAGATGTTGCAGACAAAGTGGGGGTCACAAAGATGACCGTCTCTCGTTACATGCGCAATCCCGATTCAGTCGCAGCCAAAACTCGCGTTAAAATTGCAGCGGTTATTGAAGAGATGGGATACATCGAAAACAAAGCGCCAGCTATGCTCTCTAAATCGTCGAGTAAAGCGATCGGTATCTTGCTCCCTTCGTTATCAAACCAAATCTTTGCCGCGTTTGTTCAAGGTATCGAAACGGTTACTAAAGAGAATGGCTACGAGACGTTGCTTGCTCACTTTAGCTATGATGCTGTGGAAGAAGAGGAAAAGATTGCTTCGCTGCTTTCGTATCAAGTTGATGGGTTGATATTGACGGAAAGCCACCACACCCCCCGCACGTTACAGATGATCAAGAATTCAGGTGTTTCTGTTGTTGAAACGATGGAACTCCCAACCAATCCGATCGATATGGTTGTTGGCTTGGACCATATTGATGCTTCTTACCATGTCGTGAAGCGAATGATTGAAGCTGGTAAACGCTCTATTGCTTACTTTGGCGCTCGATTGGATGCGCGAACCAAGTTGCGTTTGCAAGGCTATGACAAAGCGATGTATGAGGCTGGATTAGAGCCTAAACACGTGTTGACTGAACAGCACTCTAACTTCTCTTTGGCTGAAGATCTGCTTGATCGCGCTCTTGCGGATTACCCAGATCTAGATGGCGTGTTCTGCACCAATGATGACATCGCGATAGGTACCTTGCTCATTGCCCAGCAACGTGGAATCCAAGTGCCGCAACAGCTATCTGTGGTGGGCTATAACGCGTTAGATATTGGTCAAACCATACGCCCAAAACTGACTAGCGTGGATACGCCACGTTATGAAATAGGTAAGAAAAGTGCCGAGCTACTGCTTGCCCGATTGAAAGGTGAGCCAGTTACGGAAACGGTAGTGGATATGGGCTATCGCATCACTGATGGCGAAAGCGTTTAACCAAGTATCGTGGAAACTGAAAGGGGCATCGAAATGATGCCCCTTTTGCTTTTACATTTAAGTAATGACACAGCTAGACGATAAAACTCGCCCCTTGTTCTGCACTCGAAACGCTTTGGCGCATCACGCTAAATAGGTTGCGCCCCATGGTTTGCTGGTTGGCGTCTGCCTCAAATACCTTCGCTTGGCGAGATTGCATGTCGTTGAGGTTATTGAGTTCGCCACTCGCGCAATCTAAGCGCAGGATATCGCCTTCGCAAACAAGCCCAATAGTTCCTCCTCGAATAGCCTCTGGTGAGACATGAATCGCGGATGGGATCTTTCCTGAGGCTCCGGAAAGGCGCCCATCAGTAACCAGAGCCACTTTAAACCCTTGTTTCTGAACATTACCTAGAATCGGCATGAGCTTATGCAGTTCAGGCATACCGTTCGCAGCTGGGCCATTGTTCATTACCACAACAATGCAATCTTTGTTGAGTTCACCTCGTTGATACGCGGCTTCTACCTTATGTTGGCAATCAAAAACTGCCGCAGGTGCTTCGATAACGCGTTGCTCTTCTGCAACCGCTGACACCTTAATCACCGCATTGCCAAGATTCCCTGAAAGGACTCGCGTTCCGCCTGTGCTTTGGAATACCTGTTCTTGGCCTGCAATTACCTCTGCATCTGCCGACTGTTTGCATTTTTTCCACGTTAGTTTTCCATTTTCAAGCTCTGGAATACTCATTTGATCTTCAAACGAGCCAAAGGTAGGTGTGACATCTCGGTGCAGTAAGTTGGCTTGATCTAAACGGCGTAACAGCGCGGGAACTCCTCCTGCCGCTTGGAACGCATTCATATCTGCTGGGCCGTTGGGATAAACTCGAGCAAGTAAAGGCACTACATCGGATAGATCGCTGATGTCTTGCCAAGTCAGAATAAATCCTGCTGCGCGTGCTACCGCGACCATGTGAATGCTGTGGTTGGTACTGCCACCTGATGCGAGTAGGGCAACAATGCCATTGATTAAGCTTTTAGCGGTAAAGACTTCAGAAAGTGGGCGGAAGTTTGCGGCTTGTGGTGTCATTGAAGCAATTTCAATGGCGGCATGCTGAGTGAGTGATGCGCGCAATTCAGAGTCAGGGTGAACAAACGCTGAGCCCGGAAGCGTCAGCCCCATCGCTTCAAATACCAGCTGATTGGTATTGGCTGTGCCGTAAAAAGTGCAGGTGCCCGCTGAGTGATAAGCGTTGCACTCCATGTCCAGCAAGGCACTTTTTCCTACCTTGCCAGCCGCGTACTCTTGGCGAATGTGTACTTTCTCATCATTGCTGATGCCCGTTGCCATCAAGCCTGCCGGAACAAAGGCAGTTGGTAGATGCGCAAAAGAGAGCGCGCCCATCAGTTGTCCTGGAGCTATCTTGTCGCAAATGCCAAGCAATAGGGTTGAATCAAACACGTTGTGACTCAGTGAAAGAGCGGTCGATTGAGCAATCAAGTCCCTTGAAAACAAAGACATATCCATGCCTGGTTGCCCTTGAGTTACCCCATCGCACATCGCGGGAACACAGCCCGCTACTTGAGAGGTGTGGCCGAACTTAGCTAACGCCTTTTTGATCTGATCTGGATAGTGTTGATACGGCTGGTGAGCGCTTAACATATCGTTGTAAGAGCTGATTACCGCATTGATTACCTTCGTCAGCACATTGTTGCGATGCATGAAGCAATGGAAGACGGTGTACCACTGATGGGCTACACACCTTGGGGTTGTATCGATCTTGTTGCGGCATCGACCGGAGAGATGAGCAAGCGCTATGGGTTTATCTATGTGGACAGAGACAACCTAGGCAATGGTACGTTAAATCGTATTCCTAAAAAGTCATTCCACTGGTACAAAAAAGTGATCGCAAGCAACGGCAGCGACTTGGCTTAATTTGTCTGTTTGATAATGAGAGAAATGAACAATGAAAACAATTGAACAGCGACTCAGAGATATTCGCATCGTCCCGGTGATCGCCATTAATGACGTTGCTCAGGCTGTGCCGCTTGCGAAAGTATTGGTTGAGAATGGTTTGCCTTGTGCTGAAGTGACATTTCGTACAGAAGCGGCAGCAGAGTCGATTCGTTTGATGCGTGAAGCCTACCCTGAGTTACTGATTGGCGCAGGTACTGTGCTGACTATAGAGCAGGTGGATACTGCCATTAATGCGGGTGTTGATTTCATTGTCAGCCCAGGTTTGAATCCAACCACAGTCAAATACTGTCAGCAAAGAGGGGTTACGATTGTTCCTGGAGTGAGTAACCCAAGCTTGGTTGAACAAGCAATGGAAATGGGGCTTAAGACACTAAAGTTCTTCCCTGCCGAGCCATCTGGCGGTGTCGCAATGTTGAAAGCGTTGACGGCTGTTTACCCGGTTAACTTTATGCCTACAGGCGGTGTAAGCCCAGCGAACGTTGAGTCTTACTTAGCACTGAAATCAGTCGTTGCCTGCGGTGGAACTTGGATGGTACCGACAGACAAAATGGACAAGGGTGATTGGGATGGAATCGCAGAATTAGTCCGAGCGGTCGGCTCCAGATAGTTCGATAGAGAGATACATAGCTAGAAAATGAAAGGGCCAGCTGACACTGGCCCTTTTTGTGGCTGCTTCAAACGATGTAGAGGTTACTCGTTACCAAGCAAAGGTTTTAATGACGTTTTGCTTAGTGATTGGGTTATGCGCGATGTCTTGATTTATCTTATCAAGAAACGGCTTACGAGCCTGAGGCAACATGCCACGCATTGGTGAGATGTTATTGCCGTGGTCACCCCAGTAGTAGCAATCGAAATCTTCTAGGTTTTCGAGCAAGTATTTTTCTTCTTCCAGAATCTGCAATGGCGTTGGTAAAACAAACTCGCCACGGTTTACTTCTTTTTCCAATACCGATCCCGGTTGAACGGCTAAAGCCATTGGTGCAATCGCATCCGGCTGCATGATGTTCAGCAAGCTGGTGGTATTAATCGCATGCTCTACAGAACGCTCTTTGCCGCCAAGGCCAAAGATGAAAGAAGCCAGTACCTTGATGTCTGCTTCACGGGCTAGGTTCATTCCTTCAATCGCATGCTCACGCGTCATGCGCTTTTGAATGCGTTCAAGCAAAATTGGGTCACCGGACTCCAAGCCTGAATAGGCCATGCTTAAACCTGCCGACTTAATCTCTTTTAATTCAGACAAGCTCTTACGACGGAAGTCATTGAACCCTGAATACAGAGAGATGTTCTTGATCTCTGGGAAGGTGATCTTGATGTAATCCAGAATCGAAATCAGCATCTCGGTTCTAATCGCCATCACATTACCATCGACCAAAAAGATAGATTCAACATGCGGGTAGATTTTTCTCGCCGCATCAATATCTTCAAAGATGTCTTTGATGTCTCTTACTTTGAAACGCTTATCATCAAACATCGTGCAGAAGGTACACTGGTTATTACTGCACCCCAATGTTGTCTGGATGAGTACGCTCTCTGCTTCCATCCAAGGACGATAAACTTTACCTTCAAAACGCATAAATGCTCCTCGGCCGTAGCCTGTGTTGTTTCGACGGGGGCAAGTTTAGCAATCTGCATCTTGGGTGATAATTGGGCAAAGCGGGGAATCAGTATTAAAGAAATCTTAATAATCGAAAGAGCGCGCAGTTCTTTGTCTGTATAGATAGAACTGCGGCTTGGATTGTGTGTGTGGTGGTGGGGGGGAGTGTTAGTGGTCGTTTTTTACTAATGAATGATCAGTGCGTAACGCACAGCTTTTCTTCGAGTAATTGATTAAGCACTGTCACCAGCTTGTGGTTCTTAGTGTTGTCTAATGCGTCGGCGTGCGGGTCTTTGAACAACCCAGAATCATTATCAAAATATTGACCAGAAGCGTTGGCAAACTCATCACTGAGCGCAGCACGACAAAGAATATCGGCTCCAATCGCAAGGTCGTTGCCATCAACGCCATAAGCATCTTTCACTAATTTACTACCAAGGAAAGAAGCTGGGTTTACAGGGATAATTGCGGTGCCTTTGTCTAAAAGAGTATTGGCTAATTCGATGGACCACATCGTTAGCGCCAGCTTACTTTGCGCGTAAACCGGACCATCAAGTTCGCCCGCATTCGGACTGATTAATGCATCTAGATCTACGGGTGCTTGGGCTGCTGAAGATAGGTTGACGATACGACCTGTCGCATCAAAAAGAGGAAGCAGCTTTTGTGTCAGTAGATACGGCGCAATGGTGTTTACGACAAAACGCACATCAAGATTGTCTGGAGTGGTGATGTCCGACACTTTATACACACCTGCGTTGTTAATGAGTATATCGAGTCGTTTGTGATCGCTTTTGATTTGGGTTGCGAGCGCCTCAACTTCAGAGAGCGTCGATAGGTCTGCGATGTAGCTTTCGATGATTGCATTCTTAGACAGGCGAGACAGAGCGGTCACGACTTTATTGACCTTAGCTGGGTTGCGGCCATGAATTAGAACATGGTGCCCTTGCTGCGTTAGTGCTTTTGCGGTCTCTAAACCAATGCCATCCGTGGCACCTGTGATCAGAATTATTTTTTGCATATTCCGTCCTTCAAAAAATAGTTTGAACAACGTTATAACAAAGATTAATGACACATAGTTGCATTTGGCTCACAAGCTGAAGACTCAAATGTGAGTCTATGGGGCAAATAATGACCATTTTAACACTTGGTGGTTAACCGTTGGCGCTTAACGATTAAGTAAGACAATGGGTCAGTTTGTGACTGACCCAAATTAAGAGAAGTGACCGAGTTATTTGATGTCTTGAACGTTCATAACCAGAGTTTCCCAGTTACGTTGGTTTTCCATATCGTGCTCTAGGCCTTGCTCATCGGCAATTTGGAAGCGCTTAACCGCAGGGGTTTTGCTCGTAGCTTGATACAACCAATAAGCTTTCGCTTTGAGTGCTTCGGCTTCGTCAGCATCAAAGTCTCTTGCCCTTGAACATTCACAGTACCGAAGTCAAAAGTGACGGTAAGAATCCCATCCTCGGCTTGAGCTTTAAACGTTGTATAACCTTGATATACCATTTCCATATTCCTTCTGAGAGATTTCATTTCAGCCTATTCAGTGTGAATGCGACCTAAATTCAGGCTAGCGAGGAATGTTCGAACCAACAATTAACCATTAAACGAAACACTATTAACGAATTATTAAGAGTGTTGGCGCGTTTGATAATTTCAATTTATTCAGTGTCTTAGATGGATATTTTAACGTTGAAGGTATCTTGCTAATTCGATTGTCAACGAAATCTAAAAACTCATTCCTTGTCTGGCGCTCTTATCCTTTTCATTTAGCTTCGTATACTGCTCAACTAGGTAATTAGCCCCAAGGTACAGACAAGAGTGAACCGACTTATGCAGATGAGATCCGCGACTTTGAAAACCATTATTGAGAAAACGCTGCCACTGACGCTGGGTGTGTTTGCGATCATGATGGTTCAATTGGTCGATTCGATCTTTATTGGTCAGCTAGGGGTGAATGAATTGGCTGTTCACGGTATCACCTTGCCATTTCAAGCAGCGTTTACCGGGGTTCAAGTGGGCATCGGTGTGGCGGCAACGTCCATTATTTCTCAAGCGGTAGGGGCAAAAGAACAACGTAAATCTACTTCAATTGCGACGTTGTCGGTTGGATTTGGAGTGTTGGTGATTGCTTTGATCTGCATAGGGCTGATTGTTTTTAGCGATTCTGTTTTTGCGTCGTTTGTGAATGATGTCTCTGACGCTCAATACCAATCCATGCTGTCTATTTTTAATGTGTACTGGCCACTGTGGTTGTTCAGTGCATTGATGGTGGCGGTGCTTTATCTGGCCACCTGCGTTTATCGTGCCAATGGCGATACCAAAACAACCGGAAGCATGTTCTTGGCTGCTAGCGTGATTAACCTAATTCTCGACCCTATTCTGATCTTTGGATTGGATATGGGCATCGCAGGGGCGGCGATCGCATCGAGCATTGGCTACGCTTTCGGCGCAATCTACATGCTAATCAAGTCTCGCGGCAAAGGTTGGTTTGGCTTCAATGGCGCGTGCAGTAACCGAATCAAAGGCTACAGTTTTGAGTTATTCAAGACGGTAATGCCAACCACTGCGAATCAGATATTACCTGCGGTCAGCGCGTTCTTCTCAATGCTATTGATTGCGAGAATCGGAACCGATGAGATGGCTTTTTGGAGCTTACTCGCCCGTGTTGAAAGTTTTATGCTGGTGTTTTCTCTTGCTCTGACGATGTCTATCCCGCCTATGATTGGTCGTTACCTAGGGGCGCAGCAGCGATGCAAAATCCCTGAGCTATTGAATACAACAGCGAAGTTCTTATTGGTTTTCCACACCGTGATGGCAACATTGTTGGCGCTGTTTAGTGGCTGGATTATTCCTGTTATCTCGGAAGAACAAAGCATACGCAGCTGGTTTGAAGTGACCTTGTTATTTATACCGTTCAGCTATGGGCCGCTTGGGCTTTGCATGTTGGTTGCGTCGGTCTTTAATGCCTTGGGTGTGCCGCGTAAAGCTTTGAATGTCTCTTTCCTACGCTTGTTTGTTTTCTACATTCCCGCTTTATGGATCGGCTCGATAACCGGAGACATGGTCAATGCGGTTATTGCTGCGACAGTCGCCAATGTTTTAGCGGGCGCTTTTGCATGGTTTAAGCTTAATGCCTATATTAAAACTCACATTATTCCCCGTGCCGCTGCGGCCAATAAGCAGCGTGTACTCAGCGCAGGCTAGCCATTATTGATGAACATTGAACATCTAAAATTGTTTGTGCGACTCGCGTCTACGCACAATATAGGTCTAGCAGGACAAGAGCTTGGGTTGTCACCTCCGGTAGCCAGTATTCATATCGGAAAACTCGAAGAGAGCCTAGGTGCTATCCGCGTCGATCACGGTGAAGCGGTAAGGGATGTATGTGTCGATGGCTTGGGCATTGCCATGTGCGCGAGTTGGATAGCATACAAGCAGCTCGCGGAAGGTTCGCTGGTTGAGGTGTTGCCGGATTACCCTTTAAAGGATGAGGCGGCTATCTGGGCGGTATACCCGAGTGCTCAGTTACTTGCACCAAAGGTGCGCGTATTTATCGATTACTTTGTTCAATATTATGGTTCACCTTCTTATTGGGATTGCGACGTAAACGGTCAAGCTGAGTAGCTATCAGCTTCAGTAAGAGTAGCGTTCAAGAAGCACTCATTGATAACAAATAAGAAAGCCCCGACCAAAAGGTAGGGGCTTGTTTTTATGTTCTTTATAGAACGTTTTTCTAGCTAACTGCTGTTGTTTTTACTTAGTGTTTCCGGCGTTTAATGAGCGTGTACCGCTGAATCTTGGTATAGCTCTGCATCAACTTCTTCGCCTTTTTTTGGACGCGGTACAATCTCAAAAGAGGTGTCAGCTTCTGTCAATGAAGACAGCAGTTTGTTAAGTGATGTCTTATCACCTTTCACGCCTGCTTGTCCGTCTTCTAACAGTTTTCCAAGGCTTGTTTTCTTAAGCACGATGTCAGACACGTCAGACTTATTGATGATCAGTGTTGTATCGGCGTCTTGCAGCTCGTTCACTTGAATGTTGTTCAGGTTACCGTTAGACATCTCAACGTAGTAGAACTCTTGCACATCAGGCAGCTGAATATTCAACGTAAATGGTGTTTCTTGTGCCTTTAGCGAATCCACTTTAACTGCCAAGTAATCCAACAAGTTCTCAATGGTCATGTTAGCCAATACATCCGGAGATGCAGTTTTTGGTGCGCCCGGTTGTGTGCCAATACGAAGCTCTTGAGCGCCCGTTAGGTAGATGTTTCTCCAACCTGCACCTTCTGATTGATAACCCAATTGCTCGTAAGTATCTGCCAATAAGCCACGTGCAACTTTGTTCTCTGGCTCAGCCTGAATCACCTTATTCAGTGCTGTTGCAACGAAGCGGTATTCACCTTCTTGGAAATCTTGCTGCGCTTTTTCAATCACAGCATCGCTGCCGCCCATGTACTCAACAAACTTCACCGATTCTGGCTCGATTGGTAATGGATTAAGGTTAGCTGGGTTCATGTCGAAGTAACCAAGGTACATGTTGTACACAGCGCGAGCGTTGTGAGAGTAAGTACCGTGGTAACCATTGGTGTGCCAAGACTGTTGAATGCTGTCTGGCATTACCTTGTAAATTTCGTCACCGATGTCTTGTAGAACCACACCGTTATTGGCTAAACGAAGCGTTTGGTTATGAGTAAAACCGTAAGCATCACGCTGCATTTTTAGGTAATCAGAGATCTCTTGTTCACCCCAGATTGGGGCTGAGTGAGACGCAAACAACACCTCTGTTTCTTCGCCCCAAGTGACTAACATTTCGTTGATCTTCTTAGACCATTTCAAACCATCACGTACTTTTGCGCCACGCAGCGTGTACAGGTTGTGCATACCTTGGTAGGTCAGTTCGCCAGTCCAGAGTGCTTTCATGCTCGGAATATACGTCACCATTTCAGATGCCGCTTCGGTACCTGAAGCATCCATGAATTGCATTTCTAGTCCGTCGATAACCAGAGTTTCAATCTCTTCGTTATGGTTCAGCTCGTAGTCCGGCAGGACGTAAGTAATGCTACCGGTTGATAGACCTTTCGACAGTGCCGCATCCACAATACCGTGTTCGTGTCGGTTCAGGGTTGCGCCATATTGATAGGCGGTACGACGAGACATTGCGTTACCCGCCAGTACGTTTTCGTCGACGATTTCTTTGGTGATGTTTTTCGAACCGTACACTTTTACATCTGGATACGCGTCTTTGATTGCTCTTGCGCCACCAAAGTGATCAGCGTGCGAGTGAGAGTAAATCATTGCAACGACGGGCAGTTCACCGCCATCAGGCACATTGTTCTTGAAGAATTCGAGTGATTTGGCGGCTGATTCTTTGGTAAGAAGAACGTCGTAGGCGATCCAACCGTTGTCACTACGAATGAAAGAGATAGACGCTAAATCCGCGCCTCGAACTTGGTAAACTTTACCCGGAACAACTTCATATAAACCTTCTGCCGCTTGGTTCAATACCGCTTGGCGCCACAGTGAAGGGTTTACTGAATCTGGTGCTTGGTCTGCATTCGTCACACTTGGATCGATGAAGTTAAAGCTATTACGAATGATGTCGCCCGTCTCTTGATCAAAGCTAGCAATTAGACCTTTGTTGTTATTGTCGAAAGCGCGAGTGTCGGCAAAGTTAAGTGTTTTTGCGAACTCTTGGTTTGCTTTGGTCGTCATCTCGGTTGCGCTTTTGCCACCTTGGTCGCCAATTTCGCTGAAGTGTGCGTGGTCATGGTTAGCTGCAATTGCCGGGAATGCGAGCGAGATAGCCAGGAACAGTGATGCATTTTGAACGTGCGAGAAGTTGTCATAAGAGCCTCTTCATTTCAGAATTTTGTTTCGTTGAGGCGATTATAGGAATAAGACATATAGCAAAAAATAAAGTAAGCTTTATTTAATACATCACGATTGGCTATGTATTGAATCATGCAATGGTTGGGCGACGAAGACGAATCCTGACCTATGATTGATTAAGACCACATTGACAGGGAGAGTAACGGTGAGCGACGTGGAAAAGTTGGATTTAAATCTATTGAGCGTGTTCTTAGAAGTGTATCGATTAAAGTCGATCACGCTTGCATCAGAATCGCTTGGTATGACTCAGCCTGGGGTTAGTGGGGCATTGAAGCGATTGCAATCTCAGCTTGATACCGACCTGTTTATTCGTGAAGGGCGTGGGATTATTCCGACTAACGCTGCGGTGCAATTGGCAGACCGAGTAGAGCCTGCTCTAGAAGGGATAAGCAGCGCAGTAAGCACTTTAAAGACATTTGATAATCAGCAGCATCATGTGTTTCGTATCCTGGTGAATGAGATTGGATTAACCAAGCTTCAACCTCTCGTCGAGCAAGATGAGACGTTGGGCAATATCTCGATTGAATTCAATATGGTGCCGAACAACGAAGAAGAATTATTGCAAGGCTTGAGCATGCAACAAGCTGATTTAGCGATTGATATCCATTACCCGCAAGTTAACGGCTACATGAAGCAGCCGATGATTGAAGATGAGTTGGTGCTGATAGCTCGAAAGGGGCATCCGAGAATCAATGGCTCTGTGACGCAAGAGCAATATTACAACGAAAAGCATGTTACTTTTAGAATGCGTCGAACCCGTTTATACACGGCAGATTATTTTACCAAGTCGCCACTGAAACAGAGAAAAGTGAGTGCCGAGTGTGACTCGCTGATGACCATGTGTGTGCTGGTATCGGGCTCAGATTGTGTCGGCAGTACATCGCGTGATTTTGCCAATCAATTTTCCGAATCCTTCCAGCTTCAAGTCCTTGATCAGCCGTTTGAAATCTTACCGATGCAGCAATACATGATTTGGCATAAAAGAACCGATTTGAACCCTGCTCATCAGTGGCTGAGAAACAAGATTCAGCAATATATGGCTGATTAACGAGCCGCTCTTGCTGCTCGTTTCTGTTTGGCGCTCTCTATCATCTTAGAAGGCGTCATTCCTGTCACCAACATGGTGCCGGTGATAACCAGAATTGAACCAACAATCGTATTGATGCCAATTGCTTCACCTAAGAATAAGTTACCCCATAGAATACCAAATACCGGAATGATGAAGGTCACGGACAGGGCTGAAGGTGCGCCGAGTTCAGAGACGAGATTGAAGTAAAGTAGATACGCTAACCCAGTACATACCGCGCCTAATAAGACAACCGATGTAGTGATCGTAACGTCGGGTGTTTCTCTCATCGGAATAAAGAATACAAACGGCAAAACCAGCAATACCGCAGCCCACATGCTGCCATGAGCATTGTTGAATGCCTCAACTTTAGGGGCTTGTTTGGTATAGTTTGACGCTATTCCGTAGCTAAAGGCCGCCATCACTGCTGCAAAGATAGGAAGCATAGCCTCACGGCCAATGTTCATCGCATCCCAACCGACTAACACGCCAACTCCTGTTACCCCAATCCCAAGTCCCAATAGAACTTTCGCCTCGAGTGCTGTTTTGGTCCATATTGCACCAATGATTGCCGCCCATATTGGCGCGGTAGAGTTCAAGATGGCGAGTGTCGAGGCGTTAAGTGTCTGCGCGGCATAAGCGAAAAGCAAAAAAGGAAGTGTGGTGTTAAACAGGCCGAGAATGAAGAAGTGTTTTGCGTGATCATGAAAAGAGAGCTTCTTTTTTAAATAGAAAGAAACTAAAAGCAGAGTAAGTGCTGCAAACAGAACTCGCGCTTCAATTAAGACTGCGGGCCCTAATGGATTGGCGGCCATTCTCATGAAAAGAAACGAGCCTCCCCATATAGCCGCAAGTAGTATCAGTTTTAAAAAGCTCACAGTTTGAATCTCAGATTGTGTAAAACCTGACTATGGAGGAAAGATAACTATTACACAAACATAGATGCCAATACTGTGCAGTTATGGACATAAAATCGAGCCCGTTAATCAGGAACAATTTCGATGAATTTCGTTCTGTTTATTGTTCCTTATTTGATGAGTAATCTAGCGTTAGACATCAAACTTAGGCAAACAAAATGAAGATTGAACACATCGCAATTTGGACCAAACAACTCGAAGTACTGAAGCGATTTTATGAAGATTATTTCGGCGCGACATTGAACTCAAAATATCACAACCCAACTAAAGGGTTTTCTTCATACTTCCTCTCGTTTGATACGGGAAGTCGTTTAGAGATTATGGAAATGGACTCTGTCCCTGAATCGAAAGACGACATCTATGACCAGTTCACAGGCTTCATTCACATGGCGATATCATTAGGTTCGGAACAGGCGGTCGATCAACTGACTCAACACTTGGTCGAAGACGGCTATGAGCGCTTAGATGGCCCAAGAAGAACAGGCGATGGCTATTATGAGAGCTGTGTACTCGATCCGGATGGTAATCGTTTGGAACTTACCGTTTAATGTAGAGACTTAATTGAGTTACTCATCTACTAACGGAACTGAGGTATGACAATGATGAAGCTTGCTGTGACTTTCCTTTTTAGTCTTGGGCTTATGGGATGTGCTACCTCAGAACCGGTGTATGAGCAGGAGGCGGACTCAAAGCCTGAACCATCACAACCCATAGGTTACCTCGGTTTTAAAGCTCACCAAGAGTGGGCGATTCAATTCAATGATTGCACGGTCTACGATTTAATCGGTGCACAACCTTACCAGTGGTTTGATCGCACTTCAGCCTCTGTGAGCTGTTATACGTTTAAGCCAAACGATGCCATCGAGCCTTTATCTGTCTATGCCGACGCAAACTTCGACAGCAATAAGCTAGCCCCGATTAACCTATTTCAAGAGCTGCAGGTATCAGAGTCTGGCTGGGGCAAGTTTCCTGCCGTCTATGAGACCAACGGTACCAATTGGCTGAAAGTCAAAGAGGGTTGGATTCACCTCACACTAGCCGATCAGACACTCGTTCAGTTCTACCCTGGCACTCAAGACCAATCTGGCAAATCACTGCATGATCAGTATTTTGAACAGCATTGATCGTAATGCTGACTGTTGATTAGTCTGTAGTTCGATCAAAAAAGATCTTTTAACTATTGCTGAAACCGGTTTCAGCCTGTATCTTTTCTTTTATTGAAATCGGTTTCAGAGTTGCAATGAGCTCTCTAATCCTGATCTTTTCACGAATAACTTGTAGCGAGTAATGGTATGAACAACGAATTTTCGAACGATTTTTTATGGGGCGGTGCAGTAGCAGCGCATCAACTAGAAGGCGGCTGGGATGCGAATGGTAAAGGTGTCAGTGTTGTTGATGTATTAACAGCGGGCGCTCATGGTGTACAACGTCGAATCACCGATGGCGTGATTGATGGCGAAAACTATCCTAACCAAGTCGCAGTGGATTTCTACCATCGCTACAAAGAAGACATTAAGTTATTCGCTGAGATGGGCTTTAAGTGTTTCCGTACCAGTATCGCGTGGACGCGTATCTTCCCAAATGGCGATGAAGCTGAACCGTGTGAAGCGGGTTTAGCGTTTTACGATGATCTGTTTGACGAGCTGTTGAAATACGACATTCAGCCTGTGGTAACACTGAGCCACTTTGAAATGCCTTACCATCTAGCTAAGGAATATGGCGGCTGGATGAACCGCAAAGTGATCGACTTCTTCGTTAAGTATTCAACTGCAGTGATGGAACGATACCAACACAAAGTGAAATACTGGATGACGTTTAACGAGATCAACAACCAGATGAACACCTCGGCAGATATTTTCGGTTGGTTATGCTCAGGCGTGAAGTTTCCACAATGCGAAAAGCCGCAAGAGGCGATGTATCAAGCGGTTCACCATCAGTTTGTTGCAAGTGCTTTGGTGGTTAAGAAAGGTCACGAGATCAATCCAGATCTTCAAATCGGCGCAATGTGTGCGATGGTGCCTTTCTATCCTCGTTCTTCTAAACCGGAAGACATTATGGTGGCACAACAAGCGATGCGTGACCGTTACTTCTTCTCAGATGTGATGGTTCGCGGTCATTACCCAAATTACGCTACGCGTGACTGGGCAATCAAAGGCTTCAACATTGAGATGCAGCCTGAAGATGAGCAGATCCTAAAAGAAGGTAAGGCTGATTACTTAGGCTTTAGCTACTACATGTCGAATACCTTGGATTCTTCTTCTCACCAATCTACAGAAGAAGCGATGGACGGCGGTCATGAAAATTCGGTCGATAATCCGTTCATCCAGTCTAGCGATTGGGGCTGGCCAATTGATCCGACGGGTTTGCGTTTCTGTTTAGCGTCTCTGTATGAACGTTATGAAGTGCCATTGTTCATCGTTGAGAACGGTTTTGGCGCGGTTGATACCATTGAAGAAGATGGCAGCATTAATGACGATTACCGCATTGCTTACCTTGGCGACCACATCAAAGAGATGAAAAAAGCCGTTTCGATTGATGGTGTTGATTTGATGGGCTATACCCCTTGGGGCTGTATCGATTTAGTTTCGTTCACCACGGGCGAGATGAAAAAACGCTACGGATTCATTTACGTAGATAAGCACAACGATCAATCTGGCTCACTAGAACGCAAGCGCAAGAAGTCTTTCGAGTGGTATAAAGGTGTGATTGCATCTAACGGTGCCACTATTTAGAATGCATTCCCCAGCGCAGTTATGTGAACTGTGAGCTGTCATTTTGCAATGAATTAGTCGGCCTATGTCGGCTAATTTTTTATAAAGGAAAAGAAGCGAATGGTAACCATGCTTGATGTCGCAAACCGCGCAGGCGTATCTAAATCGACCGTTTCTCGTGTCTTAAATGGCAAGAACATCGTGCGCCCAGATGTGGTGAAAAAGGTATTTGATGCGATTCAAGAAACAGGTTATCGACCGAACTTGTTGGCTCAGCAATTGGCGACCAAGAAGACCAATTTCATCGGCTTTGTAATTACCAATGAGTTGTTCAATGGCCCTTACTTCTCTTCCTTGATGTATCACGCGGCTTCTTATAGCGAAAAGTCGAATCACCAATTGGTGATCACCGATGGCAAACACAGCGCTGAAGACGAAAGAAAGGCGATCAATTTCCTGCTGGATATGAAGTGCGCGGGCATCATCATCTATCCGCAATGTTTAACCGAAAGCGAGATAGCTCAGATCATCGAAAGCACTGACACTCCGATTCTGGTACTCAACCGAGAAATGCCGTCGAAGCCCAATCATGCTATTACCACCGACCATTATCAGAGCGCTTGTTTGATGGTTGAACACATCATCGAGCAGGGTCATACCGATATTGCAGTGATTCGTGGTAAAGCCGGTTCTTCGACCGATGAGCTGCGTTACCAAGCCTATCAAGATGTGTTAACTAAACATGGTGTTGCATTGGATGAGTCCAACGTTGTTCAAGGTGATTGGACGATGGAGAGCGGTTATCACGCGGCTCAGGCTTTGGCAAAAAGCAGAACCACATTCACTGCTATCTTGTCTGAAAACGATGATATGGCGATTGGTGCGATTAAGGCGTTAACCGAACTTGGGTACTCATTGCCTCAAGATGTTTCGATCGTCGGCTTTGATAACAGCAAAGTGGGGGCGTTTTTAACGCCAAGCTTAACGTCTGTGAGTGTGCCATTAGAGCAAATGACGCAAAAGGCGATCCTGCAAATTGTCGGTGAAACAGAGCAAGCGACCACCATCAATACCACTGGTAGTTTGGTGTTACGTGATTCGATAGCGAAGCTAAATTAGCACCGTTCGAATTTCATATTTCACCTACAAAAAGTGACGAACTGCGCATCTCTTCAACCAAGCGTAAACACTCCTTATTCACTGTTATTTAGATGTGCGATATTGCGTTTTTGGGTCGATGAATTGACCTGCATTAGTTAAGTAATGTGAAACTAGCTAAGTAATATAAAAATAGCTAAGTGATGTGAGAACAGGTAAGTAACGTGAAAACAGAAAAACAAAAAATGCTAGCAGGCGAACCTTATCAGGCTTGGGATAAAGAGCTTTATGCCGCTCGTATCGAATGTCGTAAGGTGCTTCAAAAACTCAATAACAGTATTCCTGACACATCGGAATGGGAAGCAGCAACGCAAGAGCTCATTCCGGGCTGTGAAAATGCACATT
Organism: Vibrio sp. 10N.261.51.A3; assembly: GCF_041471965.1. Taxonomy (NCBI): domain Bacteria; kingdom Pseudomonadati; phylum Pseudomonadota; class Gammaproteobacteria; order Vibrionales; family Vibrionaceae; genus Vibrio; species Vibrio sp. 10N.261.51.A3. Next base: position 84,327 of record NZ_JBFRPK010000077.1, on the reverse strand, counting down.
TAGAACCTCCATTTCGTTGTGATTACGGCTCGAACATCAAGCTGGGCAAGAACTTCTACGCTAACTTTAACTGTGTGATTTTGGATGTGGCTGAAGTGACCATTGGCGATAATGTGCTGCTTGGTCCGAACGTTCAAATCCTGACCGCAGGTCATCCACTCGATGTGAAAGGCCGTGTAGAAGAAGGCGTTGAGTTTGGCACACCGATCAACGTCGGCAACAATGTTTGGCTTGGCGGCGGTGTAATTATCTGCCCCGGTGTCACTATTGGCGAAAACAGCGTGATTGGCGCGGGCAGTGTGGTAACCAAAGACATCCCAGCCAATGTGGTTGCAGTCGGTAACCCGTGTAAAGTGCTTAAAGCGATCGATAACGGACAATAATCAGATTTAAATGACAAAGCCCGAACCTAGGTTCGGGCTTTGTTTTTTCTATCCTTGCTAGATGCTAGATGCTAGATGCTAGATGGAACAGCTTGTTGTGCTTGCTTTTTATCTAACGCACCACTGAATCGAGTCAGAACAAGAGCGATCAAAACGATCACAGCACCTACCCAAGGGGTGTTCATTAATCCAGATTTCGCGACAATCAAACCACCGCCCCATGAGCCTAATGCAATACCGACGTTGAAGGCTGCAATGTTCAATCCAGAAGCGACATCGACGGCGTCTGGTGTGTATTTCTCAGCCAGTTTCACAACATACACTTGTAGTCCTGGAACGTTACCGAATGCGAATGCACCCCAAACCAAAATGGTAGCAACAGCTGCGTAAGGGTTTACTGCGGTAAAGTTGAATACCACCAGTACTGCGGCTAAACCAGAGAAGATAACGGTCAGTGCTTTAATTGGGCCCATCTTGTCGGCCATTTTTCCGCCCCAGATGTTACCGACCGCCACTGACACACCGTAAACCAACATGATTAAGCTGATTGAGCTCGAATCAAATCCTGATACATTTTCCAGTATTGGAGCAAGGAACGTAAACGCTGTGAATGTGCCGCCATAACCTAGTGCTGTGATAGCGTAAACCAACAGTAAGCGTGGTTGAGTTAGAACCTTTAGTTGTGCCGAAATCTTCGCCGCTGGTGGTTGCTTAAGGTTGCTTGGAACCAAGATAGCGCTGCCGATAAGAGCAATAAGACCAAGCAGAGCAACGATCAAGAAGGTCGATTGCCAGCCAAAGGTTTGGCCGATATAAGTGCCCAGTGGTACGCCGGTTACCAATGCAACCGTTAAACCCGTAAACATGATCGCAATGGCACTGGCTGCTTTATCTTTTGAAACCAAACCTGTCGCGATGGTCGATCCAATCGAGAAGAACACACCATGGGCAAGGCCTGTCAAAATTCGTGCGGCGATCAGCGTGTTATAGCCTGGAGCTTGCCACGCCAATAAGTTACCAATGACAAACAATGCCATCACGGTTAGCAATACCGCTTTACGATTCCACTTTCCGGTTAATGCCGTTAATACTGGTGCGCCAATAGCAACGCCAAGCGCGTATAAACTGACTAATAGGCCTGCCGATGGCAGAGATACATTCAAGTCGCTCGCCATGGTAGGAATCAAGCCTACGATGACAAATTCTGTGGTTCCGATGGCAAAGGCGCTGAGCGTCAATGCAAGTAATGCTAGTGGCATAATCATCTCTCTTACTGTTCTTTGTTAAGTACCGAGCGCGATAAAATGGGGCAGCTTGTGACTGCAATAGGAGCGCTTCGTTTGATGGCGAGGATTATCTAGCAAAATATATTTGTGAAAAATGCCATCATTAACAAATAACCTTTGTGATATTTGCAATAATTGGAGGGTTAGCCGATCATTGGATTAAGCTGATGAGATCGAAAAGACACCGTGATTTGAGCTGTGATGAGCACAAGCGAGATGACATTAAACAAAATGAAGATAGCGAAGGAGCCTCATGTTAACCCGTTCAGATGATTTAGAAATGGTACTCACCGTTGTCGATGCTGGTGGTTTTTCTGCGGCGGCAGAGGCGCTGGATGTGCAGGTCGCCAAGGTGTCTCGCTCGGTGAGTAAGGTTGAGTTACAACTCGGCGTCTCAATATTCAACCGAACAACGAGACGCGTGGAATTGACGGAGGAAGGACGGCAGTTTGTCGATTCAGTCAGGGTGGGATTACAGATGATTCAGAGCGCGGAAGAAGAAATCGTGTCGCGCGGTGAGTTGCCAAAAGGTCGTTTAAGAGTCGATGCCGCCAGTCCATTCGTATTTCACCAACTAGTGCCGTTGGTGCAGTCATTCAAAGAGGCTTACCCAGACATTGAGTTGGAACTCACTTCCAACGAAGGCTTCGTTGATCTTCTCGAAAAGAGAACTGATGTTGCGATTCGAATCGGTAAGTTGTCCGATTCAACACTGCACGCTCGCCCGTTAGGAAAAAGTTTACTCCATATTGTTGCGTCACCTGATTATCTCGCTAAGCGTGGGGTGCCCACCAAACCTGAAGATTTGAGTTCGCATCAAATTGTGGGGTTTGCGGGTAACAAAGTGCTTAACCATTGGCCTTTACCAAACCAAAGTGATGTCGCGCCTACTGTGACAGCCAGTAATGGTGAAACCGTGCGTCAACTAGTCTTAGCTGGAAATGGGATTGCTTGTTTATCGGGGTTTATGGTAAAGGAAGATATGGCTGCGGGTCGCCTAATCCCTATTCTGGAACAAGACAAACTTGCCAACACAGACCGAGAGCGAGTGAATGCGGTTTACTACAAGTCGTCATCGGTCTCTAAACGTATCTCGGCGTTTATTGATTTTATTCAACCCCGTTTGAAGCTCTAACTAAGGCGGCTGACGATATCCGCATAAATGAAAAAGCCCCGCTGACGTGTAGCGGGGCTTTCAAATTGAACTCGATAGCTTGTCAGTGTGCTTTCTAGTAACAGACTACTGAAACTGTACTTAAGCGATCTTAGTCATCTCGTTAAGTGTAAATGACGTAACACTACCTTCGGTTGCTGCCATGTATTCAGCGAGGTGAGTATTACCCATGTGTGTTTGCCAAAGTTCACGAGACGTCCAGTTTTCGTAGAAAGTGAAATGTGCTGGGTTTTCATTGTCTTGGTGAAGGTCGTAGTTGATGCAGCCTTCTTCAGCGCGAGTAATATCAATCAGCTTTAGCAGCTCTGCTTTAACCAATTCAATTTTGTCTTCGTTAGCGACGATGTTTGCGACGATAGTTAGTTGAGTCATGTTGGTACCTATATTATTTTTCACCGAAATGGTGATTTGTCTGTGTTTACAGTGCCACTCTTTGTTCATTGAGCTGCAGTCTGTGTCGATGGATAAATAATAGTGGGAATATTTGAAACGATAAACAGTGCTACATTTGAATTATTGTCAAAAAATAATTGATAATAACTTGGGTATTATGTGCTACTCGGCGTAGGTGAGGAGTATTTAGAAGCCGCCCGCCCACGCATCAAAATCGTCAATATTGTCGAGCTCTTCCTTGGTTCTTGGCGCAGGGTAATAAGGCAGTGCTAACCTTTGAACGGAAGGTTGCAGTTCCCAATCGGGTGTAATCTTGAGTCGTGTTAACTCATCGTTGAGGCGTACAAACATATAGTAACCATCAGCGTGAGTATTGGCGTAACTTGCGACTGTCACTATATCTCCAGAGGGTAATTTTACATCTCGGCCGAGCGGGTAGAGTTGGTGTAGCGCAAAGCTGACTTTAGGGTCTTGCAGTTGAGGTCGTGCGAGGCTTCCAACCCGCGAGGAATAATCCACTCAAGCTATCTTGGAATGGTTTACCTATTCGATTGCCTTCATTACTAATGAATTGAACTGTTAGTTTATCTCCTGACTCTTCCAGAATTTCTAAAAGCTGTTCACCAGTGCGATCGACCAAGAGCTTCATAATATCCAGCTACCATCAAGAATGAGAGACGATAAAGGGTACGTAGCGTGAACAATGTTTTCGGTGTTGATCCTTACATGCCCTTAGATCAACAACAGCTTTAGCGCTTATGTAAGTAATGCGTTTGCACAATCTCATATAAGTAAGTCGACACGCCTGTTAGTGTGAAATCAAGCGGTGAAACTAGATCTCCAAACAATGGTGAAGCATCACCCAGACCGAATAGAGCTCACCATTGACATGGTCGAAAAGCCGCTGAGTTTATACTGTTTGGTACTCACCCAACTTAAGTGATTTGTGGGCCAATTTACCGACCTTTAAATTTATACTGGATAATTACCTATAAATTTCAGGCTTTAGCAGTAATAATCAATGAATAGATCGGAATAGCTTGTTCATTGAAAAGCTGTACGGAAAGTTTCTAAAGACGCCATCGTGAAAAGGAAGTCAGATACATGCCTGTGCTCCAACGCATCAGTTTAACGTTAATCTTAATCGCCGTTTTAGGTGGGTGTTCTTCACTTCCTGAAGGCATCGATCATCCAACAGAACCGCCAACCTCTCCTGCACCTAGTTCTTTATCGGTTCTAACCAATGAATTTCAGCCTGAAGCTTTAGAGCAAAGCACCACTGCGGTTCGTCTGCAAGAGTCTGGTTGGGATGCCTTGGCACAGCGATTAGCGCTGGTCGAAAGTGCCGAGCACACCATCGACATTCAATATTACATCTGGAACTCTGACGAATCGGGCAGCTATCTCGCTAGCCGTTTATTAGCAGCGGCCGAGCGCGGTGTGAAGGTTCGCGTAATGCTGGATGATATCAACCTCAACGAACGTGAAGGGTTGTTGTCGGCACTGGATGCACACCCGAACGTCGAGATTCGTATCTTCAACCCAACACCAACACGCCGCGGTTTCAGTAAATGGCTGAGCTTTGTCGGCGACTTTTCTCGTTTAAATCGCCGTATGCACAATAAGTCGTTTACCGTCGATGGTACTTTGTCTGTGGTGGGTGGACGTAATATTGGTGATGAATACTTCGACCTTTCTGATGAAATCAATTTCCGAGACCGCGATGTATTAGTCATGGGCTCGGTAGTTAACACCATCCAAACCAGTTTTGTTGAATACTGGAACAGCCGTTGGTCTTACCCTGTCGATATGCTGGGTGATGACGAGCAACCTGAACTCTCGAAGATAGATAATATTGTCGTTCCGCATTATCAAAATTACCCGGAATTGCCACTAGATCGTAAGGCTGCTGATAGTTTGCTGAAAGAGGTGATTGGTGAGATGGCATGGGTGAATGCGCGTTTTGTTTACGATCAGCCTGTTCCTGATGATTCAGACAATACCGATGAACCGAAAGCGACCGCGATTCTTCTAGGTAAGTTAGCGAGTGAATCGAAACAAGAGATCTTATTGGAATCGGCTTACCTTGTATTCGATGATGGTCAGCTTGAAGAGTGGCAAGTGTTGAACAATAAGGGCGTTGAGATAAAAGCGCTAACTAACTCTATGGCCTCTAATGATCTGGTGACTAATCATTCTGCTTATGCGGGCAGACGTTACGATATGTTGGAGCATGGCATCGATCTGTTTGAGCTAAAACCAGAATCTAAGCTGTGTGAAGCATCGACTCAAGACGCGTCTAAATGTGCGCCTGAGACGGCCTATGGCTTGCACGCAAAATCAGTCGTATTCGACCGCAGCATCGCGAGCATCGGTTCATTTAACTTCAACTTGCGTTCTACCTACCTCAATACTGAATCGGTTTTGATCATCGAGAATAAAGAGGTTGCTGAAACGTTAGCAAAAACTATTGAGCAAGCAATGAGTGACGACAATAGCTGGCGCTTGGAATTGGAAGACGGTGATGTGTATTGGTATTCAGGCGATCAACGTTGGGACAGCGAACCTGACACTGGTCAATGGGAACGAATGCAGTCAGGCTTCCTACAGTTGTTACCGATTGAGAAATATCTGTAAGCTAGCCGCCTCCGGATAAATAAAAATGTCAGCGTATAATACGCTGACATTTTTGTTTGTGGCGATGGAAAGGTAGCTTATTTATCTAAGCAGCGTCTTGAACGTTATCTTTTAGTCAGTTGCTTACTGTTCAAATACGGCAGAATATGTGGGCGAGATTCGCCAGACAGCTTTTGAGTGATCTGCTGTGACCAACTGCTCTGCTTTTGGTTGCTTGAACGGCTTGCGTAGTAGCTTTGCACCGAATCATCGTAGCTGGCAATGTCATCTAGGCTCAGCGGTTGGTATTGGTTTTCGTGCATCACCACATGAGCAGGAAGGCGAGGCTTAACCTCTGGTTGCTGTGCCGGGTGACCTAAGCACATCCCGAACAACACGGCGGTATGTTGTGGTAGTTCTAACAGTTCATCGACTTGTTGTGCGCTGTTACGCAGCCCGCCAATGTACACGCCACCCAAACCTAGAGATTCAGCCGCCAGCATGCAGTTTTGCGCCATGATGCCAGAATCTACCGCGCCAATCAGGGTCAGTTCAGTAAAGTCGGTTTTCACTTCAGGGTTGATTTGAGCGTGGCGTTGATAGTCGATACAGAACACTAAAAACTCAGCCGCATTCTCAACGTAAGCTTGGTTACCTGCGTATTCAGCTAACAGTTTGCGCTTCTCTTTGTCTGTCACTCTCACGATAGAAACAGCCTGCAGTAAGCTCGATGATGAAGCCGCGAGACCAGCCTGAATAATCACATCAAGTTGTGCTTTTTCAATCGGTTGATTTGTATATTGACGAATGGAGCGGTGCCCCAGAATAGTTTCAATCGTGCTGTTCATAACTCTCAGACAGTCCTTGTGATGATGGCGTAGAGAATCACAATAACGACAATTACCATGAGCGTAAAGGGTGTTCGAGCCTTTCTGGTTGACATATTTCAGCAGCGTCAGCCCAGTTTTTGAGATTCTATTTATAATCGATTAATGCCAGCTGCTATGCCGCTGGCATTTTATTATTGAGCGAAACTTGCTTCGAAATAGGCACTAAATGATAAAAACTGTCGGATAAAATAGGGCATACTGGACTCAATATATAAACCAAAGAAAGTAACCACGCGCATGAATCCGATCTGCCTCAACGACCCTTTTTCTCTTCCTAATGGCCAAGTGATCAAAAATCGCCTGTTCAAATCGGCAATGAGTGAACAGCTAGGTGATAAACATCATAACCCTAAGCAAGGTTTAGTCACGCTTTACCAGCGTTGGGCTCAAGGAGGAATTGGCCTATCCATGACGGGCAACGTGATGGTCGATAGAGGTGCGCTTGGTGAACCTAAAAACGTTGTGTTGGATGAGCAAAGTGACTTAAGCGTATTTCGTGAGTGGGCGAAGGCTGGAACACAAAATGGTTCGCAGATATGGATGCAATTGAACCACCCAGGAAAGCAAATCCCTAAATTCTTATGTGATAGCCCGGTTGCGCCTTCGGCTATCTCTTTAGAGCGTGGATTAGAAAAAGGCTTTAATACGCCACGAGCTCTGACTGAGACGGAAATCATCGCAATCATTGATAAATTCGCGCTGAGTGCAAAGCTTTCAAAACAAGCGGGTTTTACCGGTGTGCAGATCCACGGTGCTCATGGCTATCTCGTGAGTCAGTTTTTGTCTTCAAGACACAATCAACGCCAAGACAAATGGGGTGGATCACTCGAAAACAGACTTCGTTTTGTGCTTGAGGTTTATCGCGCGATTCGAAAAGAGGTCGGTGAAGATTTCCCGGTCGGAATTAAGCTCAACAGTGCTGACTTCATGAAAGGTGGCTTCACTGAAGAAGAGTCGATGCAGGTTGTGCAAACACTGAGTGATAACGGTATCGACCTGATTGAGATCTCCGGCGGCACCTATGAAAGCCCATCGATGATGGGTTCAAAGAACAAAGCCGAGCCATTGAAGACCAGCACGGTAAAACGTGAAGCGTATTTTATGGATTACATGGTTAAGGCGAGAAAGCTTGTGAGCACGCCGCTGGTGGTCACGGGTGGTTTTCGAACTGCGCAAGCAATGAATGAAGCATTAAACTCCTCGGCGACCGATTTTATTGGTATTGCGCGCACAATGGCGGTTGATCCTGATTTCCCAAACAAGTTAATTGAAAACCCTAGCCACGGCATGCCGCTAACGGTGCCAACCACAGGAAAACCCGCATTAGACAAAGTGGCGATGGTCGGGCTGGTTTGGTATGAACATCAGATGTGGCGCATTGCCTCTGGCAAGAACGCCGACCCAAAACTAAGCGCACTCGGTGTGGTGTTAAAAACAATTTTCAGCGCCGGCTGGCACGCTTTCAAAAAGCGCAGAGCGTAAGCAGTCATGGATTGATAAAGCAGAACTTTGAGGAATTGAAGTTCTGCTTTTTTGTTTGTCTCCTTTTAAGTTCTCGATAAATACATCGCAGAGCACCCTCAGCCAGCTTAGCTGTGGTACTAATCTAATACCAACATGAGCATTGGTTATAGTGTTCATAAGTGGCAAATCAGAGTAGACCAACTAGGATGAATTGAATTAAACCCTACAATTAATTCAACAACATGGTAGTTGCTATGATGAAAATAACCCTCTTATCTGTCGCGATCTTATCCAGTCTCTCTTTCTCATCTTTTGCTAAAGATTGTGATCCCAACTTGCTGCCTTCTTGGAAGGACAGCGAGAGCAAATCCGCTATCGTCGACTTTGTTGGGCAAGCCACTAAAGCTGAGTCTGATACGTTCGTGGCAATTGAAGATCGCATTGCCGTGTTCGATAACGACGGTACGCTTTGGTCGGAAAAGCCTTATTACTTCCAATTAGCCTTTGCACTAGATCGTGTAAAAGAGATGGCGCCTGATCACCCTGAATGGAAAACCGAAGCACCGTTTAAGTTTGTACTCGAAGATGATATTGAGAGCGTTCTGGGCAGCGGTGAAGAAGGGCTATTGAAAATCATCATGGCGACACATTCTGGTATGACTGTTGAGCAATACCAGCAAGACGTTGAGCAATGGCTGACGGTAACAAAAGATAAACGCTTCAACAAAGCCTACACAGACCTTACTTATCAGCCAATGAAAGAGATGCTGACTTACCTGCAAGATCATGACTTTAAGACTTATATTGTGTCGGGCGGAGGCGTTGACTTCATGAGGGCGTGGGCTCCACAAGCTTACAATATTCCTACAGAGCAAATCATCGGTAGTGCGCTTAAATACAACTACAGCTACAACGACGGTAATCCGACCGTTACCAAAGATTCGTCCATTTTGACCATTGATGACAAAGCCGGAAAGGTCAGCAATATTCAGCATATTATCGGTAAGAAGCCGATTCTAACAGTAGGTAACTCAGACGGCGATCAAGCGATGATGCAGTGGGCAACCAGTCAACCAAACTCAATGGCGATGATTGTTCATCACACCGATGCCGAGCGCGAGTGGAAGTATGATCGTGAGTCCCATGTGGGTAAGCTTGATAAAGCACTCGACGAAGCGAACTCCAGAGATGATTGGACGTTAATCGACATGAAATCCGATTGGTGTGAGGTGTATTAACCCACACAAACATTCGGACAAAACAGCAAAGGCTCGGATGGTTCATTCGAGCCTTTTGCTAAATAGCGAAGACTTCGTCTCATTTTCAGCAAGATCGTACTATAAATTTTTAACGCATGACGCTTTAATCGGGATAGTCAGAAATTAAAGGAATAGAAAAATGAAAACGATCGGTTTGCTCGGCGGTATGAGTTGGGAGTCGACAGTGAGCTACTACAAATCCATCAACGAGGGCGTTAAAGCCACACTCGGCGGGCTCAATTCTGCAAAGGTTTGTATGTACAGCGTGAACTTCGATGAGATAGAAAAGCTTCAACATCAAGGTCGCTGGGCTGAGACGGCGGATATCTTATCGGACGCGGCTTTATCGGTAGAGAAGGGCGGGGCTGATTTCATTCTGATTTGTACCAATACCATGCATAAGGTCGTTCCTGAGATCGAAGAGAAGGTCACGATTCCTATCTTGCACATCGCTGATACCACAGCGCAGAAACTGCTGGAACAAGGAGTGAAGAAAGTCGGGTTACTCGGCACCGCTTTCACGATGGAACAAGATTTTTACAAAGGGCGTTTAATCGATAAATTCGGTATCGATGTTGTGATTCCTGCCAAGGATGACAGAGAGAAAGTCCACAACATCATTTACCAAGAGCTGTGCCGAGGCGAAGTAAAAGAAGAGTCTCGCGCTATCTATAATCAGATCATTGAGAGGCTAAGCCAGCAAGGATCAGAGGCCGTCATTCTAGGCTGTACTGAGATCGCCTTACTGATTCAGCAACAACATACCGATGTGCCCCTGTTTGATACTACAGCCATTCATGCAGAAGCCGCGGTGCGTTTGGCGACGAGTGACTAACTTCTAGTTCTTATTCTTAGTTCCATAGCTGTCCTATTTTCGCTCTTGTACGATTTTCATTCGTTGAAGTGAAAGTTTTTTGTACAAAAGCAGGTCGTTAGTTAAAGAAGCGATGCTTTGTTCATTAACCAAGGCCTTATCGGTAGGTAAGGTTTTAGTTAATGATTGAGGTATCCGCGCTTTTAAGCACTATGCTTTAGTCATGACCGAAAGAGGATTTATTATGAAATGGCTTATCTTATCTGTAACGCTATTGTTCGTGGCAGGATGCCAATCGACAGGCTCTGACACGTCTTCACATGATCAAATGAATCGAGTTCATTCTGGTGGTTGTAGCAGCTAATCCTTTTTTGAAAATACTTTTTAGCTGCTGTTATTATCATTTCTGTCACTGTTCTTATAAAGAACTCACTTCTACAAAGCCTTGCGATTACGTGAGGCTTTCTTCTATGTAAAACAACGCATCCCTGCCGATTTATGTTGTAAATTTGTGAATCTGAATTGTCTATATTCTATGCTGTGTACTGGATCTCATTTGTTATTTGACTCCCTTGCTAAGGTTAATAATGAATGCGTAATACCAATCACTTTACTCAACTTAAGAGGTTTCTATGCTAGGTGAAAATCATTCTCTTGTTCACGAATTTCCTGAAATGAAAGATAAAATTGCTGAGCTTGTTAAAACTGACGATGGCTTTGCAGCAGACATGAAGACGTACGACAACCTTGATAAAGAGATTCGTAAGCTTGAGCTGAAAGATTCACCCATTGATGACGGCTCGATGCACCAACTGAAACATGATCGTTCTGTACTGAAAGATGCACTGCATGCACGTTTAACTGGCTAGTGAGTTGGTAATTTTGCTGACTAGCTAAATGGCGAATTGCAGACTTAGACAAAAAAACTCCTTCGGGAGTTTTTTTTCGTTTTGGCTCAATCACTTCTTCACAATTCAACTGAGTTAATACGTTGTATTATTATGTGAATGACGCATAATGAGGGTTACTGGCACGCGATTTTTAAGATTTTATTGGTAATCTCATGAATATTGAACACCTCAAATTGTTTGTTCGTTTAGCTTCCACACATAACATCAGCATGGCTGGGCAAGAGCTTGGTTTGTCTCCTGCTGTTGCAAGCTCGCACATCAGTAAACTGGAAGACAATTTAGGCGTTCGCTTGGTCCACCGAACCACTCGTAAGGTCTCTTTAACCGAAGAGGGGGAAGCATTCTTACCTCATGCTGAAGAAGTGTTATCGAGCGTGGATGCTGCCAAATCGGCGGTCGGTGTGGGTTGTGATTCTCCAACCGGAACGTTGCGAGTTACCGCATCTGCGTCTTTTGGACGTTTGCATCTTGTTCCTGCCTTACCTGGATTCTTAGAGCGCTACTCTGGGTTAAAAGTCGATCTCAGGCTATCAGATTCGATGGTGGATGTTGTTGAGGGTGGCTTTGATATCGCGATTCGTATCTCGGAGCTGAAAGACTCGACACTGATTGCCCGAAAACTTGCGACAGACAAGCGTATTGTGTGTGCATCGCCTGATTACTTAATCAAATATGGTAAGCCAGCCAAACCTCGAGATCTTAACGATCATCAATGTATTAGCTTAATTGGTTTAGAAAACTGGACCTTCAATACTGAAAGCGGGCCTAAGACGATTAAGGCATCTGGGTCGTTCAGGGCAGATAACGGGGAAGCACTGCGTGACGCAGCCTCAGGTGGTATGGGGATCACGGTGACATCGAATTGGTGTGCCTATGAACAACTGAAAAGCGGTCAGCTGGTTCAAATATTAGAAGATTACCCATTAACATCAGAGCCTGCAATTTGGGCTGTGTACCCAAGCACAAGGTTACTTGCACCAAAGGTGAGAGCCTTCATTGACTACTTCTCTGAATATTATGGTAATCCACCGTATTGGGAACAAAAGTAGAATCAGATAGATTTAACGAAAAAGCCCTACGTGACTAAGTTATGCGTTAGTCACGTAGGGCTTTTTCTTGGAATCAGAAAATCACTTGAGCATAGCTGTCATTAAGAAAGCGTTGCTTTGATGATCTCTTCAATTTTAGCGACAACTTGTTGTGACTTATCGCCGTAAATCGCATCTGGGTGCGGGTTAGCAAACGTGTTGTTGTCGTTATCAAAGTATTGACCGCCTGCTTGTGCGAACTCATCAGACAATGATGCGCGAACCAGAATATCAGAACCGATGCTTAGGTCGCCGCCTGCAATGCCATAAGCGTCTTTCACCATCTTGCTGCCTAGTAACGAAGCTGGGTTGACAGCAACCACCATTGGCCCTGTAGAACCTAACTCTTTTGCCATCTCGCGAGTCCACATGGTGATCGCAAGCTTGCTTTGTGCGTAAGCGTCGCCATCAGAAAGCGGTTTTTTACCTTCTAGCGCTTCGATGTTCACTGCTGCTTGCGCCGCTGAAGATAGGTTCACTACTCGGCTAGATGCATCGAGTACAGGTAGCAGACGTTTAGTCAGGTGGTATGGTGAAATAGTATTCACAACAAAACGAACATCTAAACTGTCTTTAGTGATTGGGTTCGGAGTGTTGAACACACCTGCGTTGTTAATCAGTACATCAATCTTATCGTGCTCAGCAATTACTTTGTCAGCCAACGCATCCACATCGGCCAGAGCAGACAAGTCTGCCACGTAACTTTGAATTTTCGCTTCAGCAGAGATAGCCACAAGTTGCTTCTCTACGTATTTGAGCTTGCTTGGGTTACGTCCATGCAATAAAACGTGGTGACCTTGTTGAACAAGTACTTTTGCCGTTTCGAAGCCGATACCATCGGTAGAGCCTGTGATCAGAATAACTTTTTGCATGGAATAGATTCCTTATTAAAGCGCTGACATAGTGAGCGTTTCTAAATGTGTCGTTTCGTTGAGGTAAAGAATAGCAATCTTTTATAAAGTTGATAATCAAGCTGATTAATAAAACACTATTTAGTTTTTGTTGAAAATGGGGGAGTGAACAAAGCCTCAGCCCGTGCGAAGGAGACGATCAATAGAGAGATTTATCTGATCGAGTTCTTAGGCCGGAATAGCAGGCAATAAAAAAGCTTAGCGCGGGGGACGCTAAGCTTCGTTGTTAAGTATGTTCTTGAACCATGTTTAGGCTAGTGGGGTTAGCCTACTTGAGAAAAGCTTACAACCTTGCTTTGTAGCTTCTCTTTCAGGTAATCCGTCACCGCTTGCTGCTCGGATTCGCTCATGTACAGGCCAAGTTTGGTTCTGCGCCACAAGATATCTTCGTCAGTCATCGCCATCTCTTCATTGATCAAGTAATCGATTTCAACTTGATAAACGCCATGCGCTTCGCTTGAGAATTGGATGCCAAGGTCAGCTTCGCTATTTGCGCCTTCCAGTAGCTTCCACGTGTAAGTACCAAATTGAGTCACGTAGCGAAGTAACAACGCTTCAGATGCCCAAGGGTATTTAGTGTGGATCATCTTCGCAAGTTGCTCTCTGCTGCAACTAAAGTTACCACCGGGAAGCGTATCGTTTGCTGTCCATGGTGCACCCATGTTGGTTAGGTGTGGTTCTAACTTTTTAAGTGCCGCTTCGCCGAGCTTACGGTAAGTGGTTAGTTTGCCGCCGAAGATCGAAAGCAGTGGTGCTTGATCCAGTTCTGCGTCCAATTCCAATGTGTAGTCACGAGTGATCGCTTGTGGTGAATCCGATTCGTCGTCACAAAGCGGTCTTACGCCACTGTATGTCCAAACCACGTCTTCACGGCCAAGCTGTTTAACAAAGTGCTGGTTAACGATATCAATCAAGTAATCTACTTCGACATCATCAATTGCGACGTTACGTGGGTCGCCTTTGTATTCAAGGTCGGTAGTACCGATGATCGAGAATTTATCTAGGTAAGGGATCATGAACACAATGCGATTGTCTTTGTTTTGCAGAATGTACGCTTGTGGTTCGTCATGAATGCGTGGCACAACAATGTGTGATCCTTTGATCAGACGAATATTACGAGGCGAAGCCTGCTCTAATCCATCATCAAAGAACTGTTTAACCCAAGGACCAGCTGCGTTAACCAGCGCTTTTGCTTTGCGTTCAAAGCGTTGGTTTGTCATCACATTAAGGATCGTCACATGCCAAATACCGCCTTCACGGTGCGCTTTTTCAACACGGCAGTAGTTACGTACTTCTGCGTTGTTTTCTTTTGCTGCCAACACGTTGAGCAATACCATACGAGCATCATCAACCCAGCAATCTGAGTATTCGAAGCCTGTCTTCATTTCTGGTTTCAGTAGGCCCGATTTCGCTAGGTTGACTGTCTTACTTCCAGGAAGAGTGGTGCGCTTACCCAAGTTATCGTAAAGGAATAGGCCACAGCGAATCATCCAAGCTGGGCGTAAAAATGGTCGATGAGGTAAACGGAAACGCATTGGCTGAGCAACGTGAGGCGCTTTTCTTAACAAGACTTCACGTTCAGCGAGTGCTTCCGAAACCAAACGAAATTCGTAATGTTCAAGGTAGCGTAGGCCACCGTGGATAAGCTTTGAGCTAGTAGAAGACGTCGCAGACGCGAAATCATTTGCTTCGTATAAGCCAACGTTTAGACCACGACCTGCTGCATCTGCCGCGATGCCTGCACCATTGATGCCGCCGCCAATCACGATCAAGTCTAAAGTGGAAGATGTACTGTTGTTTGAATTATTTTGTTGAGCACTCATGGTTTTGACCTCTTTCTGAGCGAACGAGCATTTTAGAACATAATTGAATCCTATATGAACTTTCGTTTGCGGTCATTTATTATTTTCGTTTATGCGCGTTTTATGTGATTTGCGCATAAAAAACCTTCGCTTATGACAGCGAAGGTTCCAAATAACTCTCATTCGAGCATAGAAGTGATACTGTTCATGTTGAAGTGCGACTTTCTAAGTAACAAAAAAGCCCATTATCGATAAAGTGATCTACCAATAATGGGCTCTTTTAATGAACATGATTTCTGAGCGTTTTTTTATTCGTCCGACGCTAGTGGTTGAGACGCGGTCTCGATAACTTCTAATGGAATATCTGAATCTTTAAGGATGTTCAGGATCTCTTCTGGTGGCTGTTTATTGGTGAACACCATGTGTGCTTGAGAGATGTTACCCAGCTTAACCATTGCGTTACGACCAAACTTACTGTGGTCGACTGCCAGGAAGATGCTGCGGCTGTTTTCGATGATGGCTTGCTTCACTCGAACTTCATGGTAGTCAAAATCAAGCAGTGAGCCGTCAAAGTCGATACCGCTGATCCCTAGAATACCGAAGTCGAGGCGGAACTGCTTCACGAAATCGAGTGTTGCTTCACCCACGATACCGCCATCACGGTTTCTTACCTCGCCACCTGCCAAGATAACTTTTATCTCTGGGTTTGGTAGCAGGATACTGGCAACGTTGATGTTGTTAGTCACGACTCTGAGTTGTTTGTGGTTTTTGTTCAGCACGCGTGCCACGGATTCTGGTGTGGTGCCGATATCAACGAACAAGGTTGCACCATCTGGAATGTGTTTTACCAGCTCGTCGGCAATCACATCTTTTTCATTGAAGTTAAGCGCTTTACGCGTGTTGTAAGAGGTGTTTTCTGAGCTAAGAGGAATGGTTGCACCACCGTGATAACGACGGATTTTGTTGCTATCAGCCAGCTCATTGAGGTCTCGTCTGATGGTTTGTGGGCTGACATCGAATTTTTCAACGAGCTCTTCTGTGCTCACATATCCTTGTGTTTTTACCAGGTCTACAATCTGCTGGTGTCTTGGTATCTGCTTCACTTAACTTACCACTCCCTGCACGCTATGGGTTCTAGCGCGTCACAATCGAAAATATTAACTCGCGCTATTGTGCTCGAATTGATGAGGAGAGAGAAGTAATGATGGTAAGGAATTATGTCCAAACCGCAAAAACGTTGATCAAAACATGAAAAATTGGCTCCAAACGCAAAAAAGAGCACAAAATAGTGCTCTTTTTAGTTTCGTTTACTGAGGAACGAACAATTCAATCGATAAGAGAGTGATTATTCGAACGCTCGATTTTACTCTTCGTCGTCATCGTGCAGTTCAGACCAAACTTGTGCACACTTGATAGCACGCTTCCAACCTTTGTAACGGCGGTTACGCTTTTCTTCATCGTGGTGTGGCAAGAACGTACGGTCTAGTACTGCTTTGTCTTGAAGCTCATCGATGCTGTCCCAGAAACCAACTGCTAGACCAGCAAGGTATGCTGCACCCAGAGCCGTTACTTCAGTTACTTCAGGACGGTGAACTTCTGTATCTAGTACGTCTGATTGGAATTGCATTAGGAAGTTGTTCGCTACTGCACCACCATCAACACGTAGGTTTGCTAGCTTGATGCCAGAGTCCGCTTGCATCGCATCCAATACGTCACGCGTTTGGTAAGCAATACCTTCCAGTGTTGCACGGATGATGTGGTTAGAGTTAACGCCACGTGTTAAGCCAACAATCGTACCGCGAGCGTAAGCATCCCAGTATGGTGCGCCCAGACCAGTAAAGGCTGGAACAACGTAAACACCGTTTGACGTATCTACTTTAGTTGCGAAGTACTCAGAGTCTTCTGCGCCAGCCAGTAGCTTCATTTCATCACGTAACCATTGGATAGATGCGCCACCCATGAATACCGCACCTTCAAGTGCATAAGCTGGTTCGCCTGTAGGACCACATGCTAATGTCGTTAATAGGCCGTTCTTCGATGTTACTTTCTCTTGGCCTGTGTTCATCAGTAGGAAACAGCCCGTGCCGTATGTGTTTTTCGCTTGACCAGCTTCAACACACATTTGACCGTAAAGCGCTGCTTGTTGGTCACCCGCAATACCAGCGATTGGAATACGAGTACCGCCTTTACCACCAAGGTTCGTTTGGCCGTAAACTTCAGAAGAGCGTTTCACTTCAGGCATCATTGATGCTGGAATACCCATCTCGTCTAGTAGCTTGCTGTCCCAGCATAGGTCGTTGATGTTAAACAACATAGTACGTGATGCGTTAGTGTAATCCGTAACGTGTACACGGCCTTGAGTCATCTTCCAAACCAACCAAGTATCAACCGTACCGAACAGTAGCTTACCTGCTTCAGCGTCTTCGCGAGCGCCTTCAACGTTGTCTAGAATCCATTTTACTTTTGTACCTGAGAAATACGGGTCAAGGACTAAACCTGTATTGTCACGCACGTAGTCTTCTAGGCCACGTTCTTTAAGTTCTTCACAAATTTCTGCAGTACGACGACATTGCCATACGATGGCGTTATAAACCGGCTTACCTGTCTCTTTGTTCCAAACAATGGTGGTTTCACGTTGGTTAGTGATACCAATGCCCGCTAGCTCATCGCTGCGGATGCCTGCTTTAGCCAGCGCTTCAACCAATGTAGAGCTTTGAGTCGCCCAGATTTCCATTGGATCATGCTCAACCCAGCCAGCCTTTGGATAAATTTGAGTAAATTCTCGTTGAGAAGAGCTTACGATGTTTGCATCGTGATCGAGGATTACAGCGCGAGAGCTTGTAGTGCCTTGGTCTAGGGCAACAATGTATTTTTGCTCGGTCATGGTAAGAATCCTTTTTGTTCCGTTATTTATATTTTAGTAAATGTAAGGTCGCTTGGGGTTAAGCTTGAGCTTGTTCAGCTTCTTCTTCTGTTTCACATTGGTTTGGAATTGTGCAGCCATGGCCTTCCACTGGTAGGTGAGCACCAATAACACGTGGGTACAACCAGCCACCAAAACACGCACCAGCGATAGGAGCAAGAATTGGAACGATGAAGTAAGGAATATCACGAGCACCAGTCAATGCAAAATCCCAACCTGCAAAGTAAGCGAAAAGTTTTGGTCCGAAGTCACGTGCAGGGTTCATAGCAAAGCCAGTTAGTGGACCTAAAGAACCACCGATAACCGCGATAAGAATACCGATCAGTAGAGGGTTCATTGCACCGCGAGATGCGCCGTTGTTCTCATCACCTAACGCTAAAATGGCAAACATCAACACTGCAGTAATCACGAATTCCACAGCAAAAGCGCCGAAGAAAGAAAGTGAAGCATGTGGGTAAGTCGAGAAGATACCAGCAGTTGATAGTGCGTCTTGGCTGCTACGAACGAAGTTATGTGCGATTTCGTAGTCAGTAAATAGGTTGCTGTACAGGCTGTAAACCAATGCTGCAGAGCAGAAAGCGCCAAGCAGTTGCGAAATGATGTAAGGCACCACTTTCGCTTTATCAAAGCCATGGAACATGGCCAGTGCAATCGTTACGGCTGGGTTGATGTGTGCGCCTGAAACGCCGGCAGTACAGTAAATTGCAATCGCAACACCGAAGCCCCAGATGATGCTGATTTCCCATTGTCCGAATGTCGCACCAGTTAGTACCAGTGCTGCCACACAGCCAACGCCGAAGAATATGAGTAATCCTGTGCCGATAAATTCAGCCAAGCATTGCCCAAATAAAGAAGGGTGTTTGTTTGTTGTCATGTTCGAGTCCTTTTTAGTTTTGCTTATCTAGCACGTGTATTGTGCATATATTTGCGAACTCGAAAATAAACGAACATCAAAAGTGAGCGTTTGAGCATAAAATTGTTAATTAAAGTCACTTGAAATGTTAATCCGAACACTTTTGCTCGAAAAAGATGCTCGCATGAACGTCATTGCTCGAATTGAGGTTGCGAAGCCGCTCAAACTACCTATATGTAAATGAATGCGCAACTGGTACGAGGAGTTTATGTTTGGATTTGTGATGCTACTTCGTGAGTGGCGGATT
This sequence comes from Vibrio sp. 10N.261.51.A3, assembly GCF_041471965.1. Taxonomy (NCBI): domain Bacteria; kingdom Pseudomonadati; phylum Pseudomonadota; class Gammaproteobacteria; order Vibrionales; family Vibrionaceae; genus Vibrio; species Vibrio sp. 10N.261.51.A3. The sequence goes on along the minus strand of NZ_JBFRPK010000077.1, from coordinate 65,253 downwards.
ATTAGACTTAATTAGGGAGGGCTGTGTGATGTTTTTGCTATGTAACAAGGGAGTTAACAAATGAGCTTATATGCATAAATGAATAAACTGCCAACTATTTTGTAGTTTGGCAGTTTTCATTTGGGTGTATGTTCTTGTTATACGAGACGAACTTACCGCTCTAAACCAGAGCTGCCACTTTTCCTTTCGCAACCAATTGATATCGAACCGAGTCATACGCCCAGTTGAACGCTATCGCGTAAAGTACGAAGAAAATAACTAGGCCGATGTCCATGATCAGTACGGTTAGGAAATCGAGTTGTAGAACCCACATCAAGACAGGTAGAGTCACTGTCATTAAGCCAAGCTCAAAACCTAATCCGTGCAGAACACGTGTTTTCTTGGTTCTTTTGCTTCGGTCTGCTCCGTAAATTTTGTCGTAGCCATAGTTGTAAACGTAGTTCCAAGCCATCGCTATCAATGATATTGCGAGCGCTAAGCCTGCCATTTCACCTGCGCCGTTTCCTGTAATATAGGTTCCAAGCCCTGCCATCAAAACCAAAGCAACCAATTCAAATAGCACCATGTGCAACATGCGTTCTTTATGTGACATTTTTCTAACTCTCTTTACGATTAAATAGCCGCCGATGGGCTAATGACTTGGCTAAATAATATCTACTTAAGTGATAATATAAAGATAGTTAGCATCACATATAGTGATAGTAAGTTTTGGGAGACACCGAATGTACAACATTGAACAACTGAAAATGTTTGTGTATGCCGTTGAATTAGGGTCATTTTCTGCCAGTGCTCGTCATTTGGGGAAGGTGCAGTCGGCGGTGAGCCAAGGCATCAGTAATCTTGAAATAGATTTTAATGTTGAGCTTTTTGATCGTTCGACTCGAAAGCCTTCACTAACCAAAGCGGGCGAGCAGTTATTTAAACAGGTGAAAGCGATCGTGCTTCAGGTTGAAGATCTGAATGTGACGGTTAGTGCGATGGGCAGTGGTGAGGAGGGGCTCATCAAAATTGCATTAGATGATTCACTATTGGTCCCGAATCTATCTAAGATCCTTAGTCAGTTCAGTCAACAATTCCCTGCGACTGAAGTGGAACTGGTTGCGTGTACCACGACAGAGGTCAATCCGTTAATTATCGAAGAGAGGGCCGACATTGGATTAATGTTTACTAACTTGGCTTTTGATGTCGGTTCTGAGCCTTGCTTTATCGGTCACTTACCGTTTATTGCTGTGTGTCATCCAAGTCATGCGCTCGCAAAAACAGGTGTGGTGAAACTCTCTGACTTACTCCCGCATCGTCAGTTAATGTTGAGGGGAGACAAAGGTCAGGTGATGGATCAGTTTCCGCTGATTGCCGGAAAGGTATGGTGGTCAAACAGCTTTATCGTCATTAAAGAGATGATTCTTGGTAGCGATATCGGTTGGGCATACTTACCGAAACACCTTGTTGAAGAAGAGCTTATTAAACAGCGCTTGGTAGAGGTGAATGTGTCATTTGACCATAAAACTTGGTCGCCTCCGGTTGATCTTGTTCTGTCTAAAACACGCTCAAAAGGTCCTGCATTACTTTGGCTTGAACAAGCATTGAAAGGCCTATTAGACGAAACTGAATAAAGAAAAGGCTCACCGTTTAACGTGTGAGCCTTTCTGTTCAAAGTGATGCTGCTTTTTGTTAGTTCTAGTTCTAGGTGTAGACGTAGATGCTATACGCTAGGTTTAACCGTCTGACCGTTGTAGTACTTGTCTTTCATCTTAAGCGCCACGTTCACAAGGTAAATCAGCACAGGGACTTCAATCAGTGGACCGATAACGCCTGCAAACGCTTGGTCTGAGTTGATACCGAATACTGAGATAGCCACGGCAATCGCTAGCTCGAAGTTGTTACCTGTTGCTGTAAATGCAATTGATGCGTTCTTGTCGTACTCGATGCCCATCTTTTTACCGATGAAGAAACTGATGAAGAACATCGCAGTGAAGTAGATAGTCAGTGGAACCGCAATTAATAGAACGTCCATTGGCAGTTCAACAATCATTTCACCTTTCAGGCTGAACATCAGAACGATAGTTGCCAGTAGTGCAATCAGTGTGATTGGAGAGATGCGTGGAATAAATACGTCGTTGTACCACTGCTCGCCTTTCATCGACACAAGGATCTTACGGCTTAGGAAGCCCGCTAGGAATGGGATACCTAGGTAGATAAGTACACTGTGTGCAATGTCGATCATCGAGATATCAACCAACATGCCTTCGTAACCAAATACTGGTGGAAGAACGCTGATGAACAACCACGCCATAAAGCTGTAGCTCACCACTTGGAATGCACTGTTTAGAGCAACCAATGCCGCGCCGTACTCTTTGTTACCGCCGCCGATGTCGTTCCAAACCAGAACCATCGCCACACAACGAGCAAGACCAATCAGAATCACCCCAACCATGTAACCTGGGTGGTCTCCCAAGAAAGTTAGTGCCAATACAAACATCAGAATTGGACCAACGATCCAGTTCATGATCAAAGAGAGCTTAATGGCTTTCTTATCTTTTACCACAGTGCCTAGCAGGTTGTAGTTAACCTTAGCCAGAGGTGGGTACATCATTAAGATAAGGCCAATCGCAAGCGGAATGTTAGTGGTGCCAACAGACATTGAATCGTTCCACTGTTCGATCTGTGGGAATAGGGTGCCGAGTAGTACACCAAGGCCCATGGCAATAAAAATCCACAGTGTTAAGTAGCGATCTAGAAAACCTAACTTTGGTTTCATGATAATCTCTCTTAGTTGACATCGTAAATCGTCGAAAAACGATTGGTTGTGGCAAAAAAACACGCTTAAAAGTAAAGGCTATCAAAGCCGATCATTCAAGCGTGAACTTCTATTTTAAAATGCTGTTAAATATCGATTCGAAGCGTTGAATATTGTCGCGGTCGATGCGGTAACACATCTTCGGAGGAATCGACTCAGCCGTAATAAAACCTGAGGCTTTCAATATTCTTAAGTGCTCTGATACCGTTGATTGAGCTAAACCCAATTCACTCACTAGATCACTGTTCAAGCAGCCGCCCGATTTTTCTAACGTGGAGAGGATACTCAATATACGTATTCTTGCTGGGTGAGCGAGTGCTTTCGCCAGTGCGGCCATTTGCTTTTCTGCTTTAGCATCACCGTGTTCGATGGGCAGAGAACAGCCACCAGATGTCGAGCAAGTTGAGTTCATATTGACGTCTCACTTTCATTAATCGTTAAAAGACGATTAATGATAAGCCTATTTTAAATAGGGGTCAATGCTCACTGTCTATTTGAACGAACTTTAAGGTGGCGATTCAGGGACTATGGTTGAACTCTGCTTTGACTCAGCTACGCAAAATGGCGTGAACATCGATTAAACGCCATTTTGCTCGGTTATCCGCTAGTTAAGAACGGTATAGCCTCGGTTGATCATACAGTTACGATTCACTTGAAACTTCTGCTGCTCAGATAGCTCGGCGGATTGTCTTTTTTGAGCACCGTGCTTTAAAGCGCCGCTGATAATACCGATGCCAGCACCAATTTTTGCACCATCATGACCACTCCCGCCAGAGACGGCTCCACCAACCGCACCCAGCGCTGCACCCTTAGCGGTTGAACCGACAATATCGCTGCCAAGAGAATCGACCTCTTCAGGCTTCACTTGTTGAGCGTATTGCTCACATTCATACAGATCGGCGTGATACTGTGTTTCATCAACACCTTTAGTATCGACAATAATTTGATTAGCAAATACTGAACTTGATGCTACAAGCAATATCGCTGCGATTGGAGAGAATGGAAATTTCACAATATAGACCTCTAGAGTATTCATTGCATTGTTAAAGTGACGTGTAGTTCTCGATGAAATCAAGGCGACGATCGGTGTACTCACCAGAATCCAACATCTTAGATAACCCGCGAAGCGTGTTGTAAGGCTGAGAAACGGCCACCATGTTAATGAGCCAATACGGAATATCGCCACCTGGATCACTCAATACTCGATAAGAGATATGGGTGGTGTTTTCGTCGATTGGTGTCAGGATCCAACTCGCCTCTAATTCAGCCACTCTGATGATTTTTTTATTATTGTTTGGCAGGTAATCAGGCCTACCATGCTGACCAATGGTGACAACCATCGTCTCTGGATCTTGAGTGATGACGTTCTCTACGATAGCTTCACGATCGGCAACTGGCCAAGGTGCCTTGGTATAGGTTTTGGTGATCGTGTGCGCCGCACTAAAATGCTCTATTTCTTCCATGTCATCGATGTTTTCTACCCATTGCGTGCCAACAGAGGTATCGATAAAGAGTGCGATAATAGAAGTGAGGGACGCGTTGATGTCGCCTTCTGCTCGAAATTCTTTAAAGTGACTGCCTTCAATTTTACGGTTATAAACCTCGATGCCTTTTTTATCGCGTGCCAGTGACCAGCCATCGGTGTCTGATGCAAACACCGAAACTGAACAAGCAAGAAGAAGCAAAGTAATAATCTTATTCATCATGTTAATGAGCGCCCTTTCCAGCTGATTTTATTGGTTTTAGATAAGCGGTAACTGTTCAGCACGAGTAGGCTTTGAACACAAATACCGAAGGGTACGGTTAACGCAAATTTTGCGGGAACAAACAGTTCCTTAACCAAAATGAAGTAGGTGACGATCGACACCAAGAGCATCACAGAGCTGACAATGAGCGAATAAGCATGAATGGCAGACATGTCACTGATGAAGGCGTTCGCCGATACAAGCATCAAAAGCGGTCCCGCCCATGCGATGATGTTGGCTTTGATGAAGACTTTTAAAGCTTGTGCTTGCGATTGACAATTCACAATAAGATTCATGTTTTTGGAAAAGCCAGCCCAGATTGAGTTGAAGTCTGAATACATGTGCGTACTCATTAGTTTGTCTGCAAATGCCCAGAAAATCTTAAATCCATTGACCTTCATGACTTTTGCAAAGGCGATGTCTTCCGATATCGCGTTTGCTACTGCGGCGTGTCCACCGACTGCGTCGTAGGATTTTCGGGTAAACAACATCGCCTGACCGTTAGCAATCGCTTCTTCCTTAGTCATGTCGTTCGAGTTTTTAAAGTTCATATAAGATGCGATCGATAGAAAGATGCCCGGCAAGGTCGCTTTTTCTGCCACAGACGCAAAAGTTTGTTTTGGATTAAACGATAAGAGATCAGTTTTTTGTTGGATAGCAAAGTCGATAACGCTCTGTAGCATCGCGGGTGCTGAATCGGTATCTGCATCAATGAAATACACATATTCACCGCTCGCGTTGAGTGCGCCAGCCATACATGCATTGCTCTTACCAAGCCATCCGGTCGGTAACGTTCTACCTGAAATACAGCGCGCGTTAACGTCGAACTTACTGATCAATGCTTCTACTTTTGCACGGGTTGAGTCAGTAGAAAAGTCATCAACAACAATGACTTCAAACTTGTCTTTTGGGTAGCTCTGCTTCAATAGAGAGCCAAGGCTGATTTCAATATTGTCTTCTTCATTTCGCGCAGGAATAATGACGGAAACAGTCGGCCACTCAGTTCTTTTGAACGATATTTTAGGTTCAATGTGAATACGATGGCGCTCTAAGTTCGCAAGTGTGATTAGAAACTTGACGGTAACGATGCAAAGCAAGGTCGTAATAATAGCTAAAATCATAATGACTGTGGTCGGAATAAAGTGATGGAGAGACAGGAAAGAATATAGTGGAGTGTGACCTAGCGCACATCTTGTATGTAGGACTTAACCCTTCAAACTGGAATGCGCTTCTGTTAGCGTTTGCCTTGGAAAGATGTGAAACAGTGACTGACAGGCGGTAAAATAAGCATTGTATTCACCAGCGACTCTAGCGATATAATCGAACCCAGAACCGTTACTCAAGATAACGAATGATCATAATCCAATAATAGGTACGCCCGACATGCCCCAACAAAACATCAAATTTATCGCGACTGATATGGATGGCACCTTACTCGATGAACACGGAAAGTTAGACCCAGAATTTTTCAACCTTTACGAGCGCTTAGAAGCTCAAGACATTATTTTTGCTGCGGCATCGGGTCGTCAGTACTACAGCTTGATGGAAACCTTTGCCCCGCTAAAAGATCGCATGATGTTCGTTGCTGAAAACGGCACATTGGTGATGCATAAAGGCCAAGAGCTTTACAGCTGCTTACTTGATACTGATGCCATCAAAGAGATCATTAAAGAAGCTCGCGCGATTGAAGGCGCGCATGTGGTGCTATGTGGTAAGAAGTCTGCATACATCGAAACCAAAGATGAGCGTGCTTTAGCTGAGATCTCTAAGTACTACCATCGCCGTGAGCAAGTAGAAGACTTACTGGCGGTAGAAGACGATTTCATCAAGGTGGCTATCTGTCACTTCGACGGTTCACAAGAGAAAGTGAACCCAACTATTGATGCCAAATTCGGTGAGAACTACCAAGTGGTTGTAAGCGCAAAAATTTGGTTAGATGTGATGAACGCTGAAGCGTCAAAAGGTGCGGCGATTAAACATCTACAGAACACATTAGGTTTCACTTACGAGCAGACCATGAGCTTTGGTGATTACCTAAATGACTTGGAAATGCTTAAAGAGAGCTACCACTCTTACGCGATGGAAAACGCGCATCCAAAGTTAAAAGAGATCGCGCGTTTTGGCGCGCCAAGTAACGTTGACGCGGGTGTGTTCCAAGTACTTGAGAAGTTGCTAGCGTAACGCTCTTAAGCTAGATTCGATTTTTATCAAAGCCAACTCGTGAAAATGAGTTGGCTTTTTTGTTGGCTGCTGTTGTATTGAGTTAAATTTGAACGAGTGTTCAGCTTATTGTAGTCTAACCAGAAAGATGGGTATTCACTTTGAATTGGATACGCCTTAGTAACGATATTTGGAATGATTATGAGCAAGAAACTTCAACTTGATATTATTTCTGACGTAATGTGCCCGTGGTGCGTAGTCGGTTACAAAAACTTAGAGCTAGCCGTTGCGGAACTTGGTTTAGAAGACCAGATTGAACTTGAATGGCAGCCGTTTGAGCTTAACCCTGACATGCCGCAAGAGGGCGAAAACCTGCGTGCCCATATCATGAGAAAATACGGTTCTAGCGCAGAAGAGAGCCAACGTTCACGAGAACAGCTTTCGGCTCGCGGCCAAGCGGTTGGTTTCGATTTCAATTTCTATGACAGTATGAGAATGGTCAATTCACGTCATCTACATGTACTTCTCGATTTTGCACTAGCGCACGGCAAACAGACTGAGTTAAAGCTACGCTTCTTTGCTGCTCACTTCACAGAGCAAAAAGACCTGTCCGATCTTGAAGTCATTGCACAAGAGCTTGAAGCGGTTGGCTTAGACTCAACGAAGGCACTGAAGCGCCTAAAGAACACCGACAACTTGAAGCAAATTGAAGCGCAAGAGTTTGAATGGCAACGCATGGGGATCTCTGCGGTTCCTACTGTGGTGTTCAACCGTAAGAGTGCAGTAACGGGCGCGCAGACGGTAGAAACCTACAAGCAGATTCTTCAAGAGCTTATTGCTGAATCATAAACGGATCATTGCTATCAATTAGAGTCTGAATTTCATGGAATCACTGTCACTCGCTCAAGCGCAAAAACTGGTATTGCTTTCGCAAAAGCTGCCGCCTAAGAAGTTGCCACCTAAAAAGCAACGCAATGGGGGCGCTTTGGCGAACACGTTGTCTGCGATTGAAAACCTTGGCTATGTGCAAATTGATACCATCTCTGTGATTCAGCGAGCTCACCACCACACGCTTTGGAATCGCAATCAAGATTACCAACTGAACCATCTTGATAAGCTGTTAGAGCGTCGAGAAGTATTTGAGTATTGGTCGCATGCCGCCGCGTATTTACCCATGCGTGACTTCCGATTCAGCCTACACCGCAAGAATGGCTTTGCGAGCGGTAAGCTCAAGCATTGGTATAAAAAGGATGACGCACTGATGGCTCATGTTCTCAAACGTATTGAGAATGAAGGGCCGTTGATGGCGAAAGATTTTGAAGGGGATAGGCCAAACCCCGGCGGTTGGGGCGGTAAACCGGCCAAGCAAGCATTAGAAACATTGTTCATGCAAGGCGACTTAATGGTGCCAAGCCGAGTTAACTTTCATAAGGTGTATGACCTAACCGAGCGAGTTTTACCGAGCGGAATTGATACCTCTGAGCCGACAGAACAAGAGTACATCGAGCATCTCATAAAGCGTTACTTAGAGGCTAACGGAGTTGGAATAGCGTCGGAAATGAGCTACCTACTCAAGAACACAAAGCCTTTGATTCAGAGAGCACTCCAACAGATGCTTGAAGATAAGCAGGTTCTGAAAGTAGATATTCAAGGCTCTGATTACTATGTCCTGCCAGGTGCTTTTGAACTGCTGAATCAACCTCTTTCCAGAACCAAGCTTAAGATACTGTCTCCGTTTGATAACCTGCTGATTCAACGAAAGCGAATGCAATCATTGTTCAACTTTGATTACCTCCTAGAATGCTATGTTCCAGAGGCCAAGCGTCAGTTTGGTTATTTTAGCTTACCGATTCTGTGGCAAGGTGAGCTGGTGGCACGAATGGATTGCAAGGTCGACAGGAAGAGTGGTTTGCTCAATATCCGTAACTTGGTTGTGGAAGAGCGAATTAAAAACCATGAGTTGTTGGTTCATGCTTTATGCGATGAACTAAAACACTTCATGGTGTTCAACCAATGTGATGAGATGATCGTCCATAACACCACGCCCTCTGATCTTGGCAAGCGCTTGATGAGCCAATGGCAAACAGTCTAGCGGTCTTTGTTGTTTAGAAAGCGCTTAGTTACTCAGCAAACGCAGCTAACAAGAACTCGACAAAGGTTCTGTTCTTCAACGACAGTTGCTTGGTTTTGTAGAGCAAGTGAATCGGCTTTGGTAACGGCGCCATGCCGGGTAGGATTTCCAACAGCGCTCCACGATCAATCTCTTCTGCGACTAAGATAGTCGGTTGCAACAACACGCCCACACCCTGCAGGGCGGCATACCGCAACACATCACCATTATTCGACATCAAGCGCACACGTTCTTTATTCGGTGTGGCGTGAGGAGCTTGGCTGCTGTAACTGAATCCAAGCGATGGGTGTTGTGCCAAGTCTTCTAATACTCTGATTTCAGCATGTTGGTTTAGGTAAGCGGGCGCCGCGCAATAACACATCTCATAATCCCCTAAATACCTTGCGACCAAGCTTGAATCGGACAGGTCGCCAATTCGCACAATCAGGTCAATGTCGGATGAATAAGGGTCGACAAGGTCATTATTCAACATCAGCTCAACGTTGATGGTTGGGTGATGCGCGAGAAACTTAGCTACGATAGGGGCGAGTACCTTGTTTCCATAGGTGACAGGGCAGTTTATTTTTACCGTGCCTTGTGGTTGATTTTCCAAGGTTTGAATCAGGTTCTCTGCATTGCTGATGTCTTCGAGAATTCGCTTACACTCACGATAGTAAAGTTGTCCTGAATCGGTTAACGATTGCTTACGCGTGGTGCGGTGGATCAGCTGAGACTTCAAACTGGCTTCTAAGGAATGGACATGTTTGCTTATCATGGTCGCCGACAGGTTGAAGTGGTTTGCGGCGCTGCGAAAGCTACCTTGTTCCACCACATAGACGAAGACTTTCATGCTGGTTAACTTATCCATTGAACACTTTTGGTTGATAAACAATAAACAAAACGTGAGTTTATCAATTATTAGGGGTTAATTATATTAATGGCAAACCGATAATTAACTAAAATAAGAGCGTGCAATGCCTCAAACGAATGAAACTATCTTTGTTACTGCCGAACTTAAGATCAAAACCAACATAGAACGAGCAGCTGCGCTCGAAGCTATCGAACAGTTTTGTTTAGACATGCAAAGCGAACCGGGCTGCCTCCAAGCAATTGCAACCTATGATCAAAGCCAAAGCGATCGTGTGATCTTGCTTGAGCAATATGCAAACCGCGAGGCGATCAATCAGCACTTTGTGATGCCTCATACCCAAGCGTTTATTGAGCGTGATATTACCGAGTTGGTTCAAGCATTCGAAACGCAACGTGGGCCTATCAAAGCACAAGAGCAGGAGAGCTAAGCCATGAAATGGGGAATTCTAGGAACCAGTTTTATCTCAGGTGTAATGGCGGATGCAATTAAAGGCGATGCTCAAAGCGAGCTGTATGCCGTTGCTGGTCGCACTGAAAAAACACTTAACGAGTTTGCTGCCCAATACCAACCAACACAAACCTTCAACAGCTATGAAGCCTTGATTGAAGATGAGTCGGTCGACATTATCTATATTGCTCTGCCAAACCATGTTCATCATGAGTATGTGATTAAAGCGGCTCAAAAAGGCAAAGCGATCTTGTGTGAAAAATCGTTATCGGTTGATATGGAAAAAACCGAGCAAGCTTTACAAGCCGTGAAAGAAGCGGGCGTATTCTTTGCTGAAGGTCTGATGTATTTAAACCATCCACTTATCACCAAGCTTCATCAAGAACTGGCAACTGGTGAGATCGGCGAAGTGCGCTCAATTCAAGGTTCCTACGTTGCGGCGATTGATCAGTTCGTGAACCCAGCAAGCAAAGGCGCGTTGTACAACCTAGGTTGTTATCCAATGTCGCTGGTTCATTCTGTTGCGCAGCAGCAATTTGGTGAGAGCGTGTTCGATGACGTGCAGATCTCAGCAATCGGTCGACGAGGCGAAGATGGCAATATCTGTGAATCGTCGGCGATGATGCATTTCAACGACCGTTTTACCGCACAAATCCACACTGCTGAAGACCACGGTTTAAAGCATGGTTTTACGATCCTAGGCAGCAAAGGCTGTATCACGCTAGATACTAATCCATGGCTACCGACGGCAGAAAACACGTTTACGGTAGAGATCTATGAAACGTCGACACGTGAAGTGAAAGTCGAAGCGCAAGGTGATGGTTTCCATTATCAAGTGCGCAATATCCGCCAAGCGGTTGAGCAAGGTGATACACAACTTGCTGCGCCAATGGCAACCCACCAAGACTCTCGCGTAATCATGAAGTTATTAACTGATTGGGAACAAGCGGCGAGCTAATGTTTTAGTAAATTCTATACTCGTCTCATGTTTGATCGCCTCGTAAGCTATCAAACATGAGGCGTTTCCTCTATATCTTCCAGTCGACTCTCCCCAATAAATACTTTGCATTTGAAACCGCCACAGTGTCCAATATCAGGTAGTACGAAACTGACCGAAAAACCTTATTTTTTAAGGTGTTAAATAGGACCTTTGCCGCATGCGTAAATCAGATAAGAAAATCGAGAATCAAATCAGAGACGTGTTAACTGACGTTTGTGAAGACACGCTGAAAGGCTTCGATGGTTTTTTATGGGTGACTCACTCGGTCAACTTCTCATCTTTTCCGCAAAGTTTGAAAATTGTCTGTGTATTCGATACCAATCAGGATAGAACGAACTTCTTAAGTGGCGAAGGTCAACAGAGTGTCTCAGGGGCTATTCAACAAGCGTTCAATCAAGTTGGAATTCAACTGAAGAATATCGATAAGCATGTTAGCTACGATACGCAAGAAAATTGCGATCGCGACCATCAAGGGAAGTGGAACAAGAGGCTTTAAGGAGCGTTGTCATCGTTCTTGTTTAGACAGCCTATCCAAATTGAGTTTCAATAGTGTGGCGCTCAAACTGAGATTCGATACAGCAAATCCAAGTCCTATTCTGAGTTCTAGGCTCTGATAACTTCTCATCTTCCAAACCGTATTATTCTCATTTTGAGAAAATCTGAGTTGATTTCTCGTTAGCCGGAGATACTTGGTTTCCAAATAAAATTAAAATCACAAAAACTTATATTTTCCTTAATGCATTGATTTTGAATCGGCATTTGCTCGTTTTACTTGCCACCGATGAAACAAGACAGACGAGCACTTGAACAATAGAGCCATGTAGTCGATACTTTTTTCGTATTTTGATTCCTAAATTGACACGTAAGTTGGCTGACTTTTCGTTTTGTGATTTAAGGCATGACAGTATCGATTAGGAAATTTGAATCATGAAAACCTACATTTCTGGGCTGCTCGCACTCATACCGTCATGTTTAATCGCTGGTTACGCTTTTGCTGTTGGTACAGCGGTTGTGCTGCCAGGGCAACATGAAGTTGGTGTTGATCTTTTGGGCTCCCCACTATCTACGAATGCCGTCATTGATTGGGAAATTTCCAACAGTGATATTGTGTTCGGAGCTTATGCCGACAAAGCCGACAATGAGCGGGCCACGACAATTGGTTATATGTACAACCAAGTCATGGCGATGAACTCGGGTTGGTTGGAGAACGATCTCCGTAACCAAGCTGAGTTAGAAGGCCTCAATTTCGAAGACTATTTCCTGCACTTTTCTGAAGATACTGTCATTGCCGAAGTTGATGAAACTCACGGCGAAAAGACTCTTTTAAACCGAAAACCTATGATCTTGGGTTATACAGCCAGTGAAGACCATGCTGGTTTTTGGCTGTATCAAGAGCCTCCGTGGGATGCCGATGTGTTTGAGAATTTCGAACAGGGTGGGGCTTTGTATGTCTATCATGCTGAGCAGTTCGAACGGCTGACCTTTAAGTTCTCACAGTTTGCTGGCAGCGGCGAATTTTGGATTGAATACCCAACGGCTATTGATTCTCAGGGTAGGGTTTCACAGTGGGAAAGGCTCGATGTAAAGAAAGACAAAACGCTCAGCATGACCAAAAACCAATCGGTGATCTGGAACCTTCCTAATGATTGGGTAAGAGCCACAACTCATGATGGCAGTGGTGCGAGCTATGGTGGCGGCCAGTATTTTGGCTCCACCTTTTTGAGAGATGGTGGGCGCTTATACGTTGTGAGAGTTCGTTGGCAAAGTGAAAACGCCGACGACAGGCCGCGCTTAAAAGAAGTAAAACTGAAAAACAGTTTTCCAACCGTCAAATTAACCGACGCTCCGACTACAACGCCGGACGGCAATGCTATCAGCCAATGGCGAAAAATCCGCGGTTTTGATGTGTCTGCAGACCTAGATGGCGATAACTACTTGTCGCCAAGCGAGTATCGAAATCGAACCAATAAGAACGCAACAGCGCGTTTTCGTTGGGAATCAAGAGTGGTGCCATTTGGTCGAATGTGGAGCGCTAGCTCATCTTGGTCGCTAACGAACGTCGCAAACGCGGATTATCTATCTGCTATTCATCGCTACTACAAGCAAAGCTGGGCAAGCCAAGGTTTGAATGGTGCGTACAACGACGACACAAATAAACTCATTGGTTCGAACCAGTTCTATGTTCATTCTGGTGGGCATGTTCAAGAGTTAGGAGCCGTTGCGGGTTCGAATCAAGCGGATGATCTCTATAAACAACAATTTTCAGCGTTTCTGAAAAATCTATCTGCTTTAGAAAGTGATGCGTCGATTGGGTTGAACATCGGAACCGCGAACTTGCTGGGTCGAAATGGACAGGCTCATCTTAGCGAGGCGGGATCTCTGTATTTACGCGAGCACTACATTTTTCCGTCTACTGGGTTTAGTGGTTACTCGGGGATCTCAAAATTCTGGGATAATTCTGCGCTCGCCTACAATGGGCAAAGTGTTATTTTTCAGGCGACAACGCGTTATGGGCGAGTTCAGTATCTTGGAAATAGTGAAGATAATTGGAAGCAAGACCAATACTCGACCCTAGCGATCTACCACCTCAATCGACACGCTCAACATAGCTACTTTAATCAGTGGAACAATGGTTACGTCTATGGAAGTGGCAATACGACGGCTGACACTTTCTGGCAAAGTGGTGTCCCTAAAAACATCGCCTACCAACCCAGTTCGTTATTGGCCGTTGACTTGGGAGAGCCGAGTCATCAAATCCCACATGGCTTTGCGCCGATTCCTTTGATGCTTTCGACAACGACACCTCAGCCTGCTGACTACACCATCGTTGGCGATTCCTCGATGAACGAAATGGTGCATGCTGATCTGCCCAATGGTATCACTCACGTTCTACCGACGTTCACGTACTTTATGTATCAATCTGAAAATCAGGTGGTTGCTGGTGGCCCTGAGGACATGGTGTTAGCGAGAGAGTTCAGCAATGGTCGTGTGTTGTATCGCACGGATTTCCACGGTAAGAATCCGAGCTTTTATGACGCGGAAAAACTCACCATCGCGCTGGATGTTCCAATGAAACCTGTTGATGCCAACGGTAACGTTGGTGACTATGTGAGTGAAATCGAAATTGGCGGTTATGAAGGGCTGTTCTTACTTTATTAGAACCAATGTGAGTGAGTACTCTCGAACCAGAGCAGACTTGAGCTTAGGTTCGGGATATGAGTTTATTCTTTTTACACTGCTTAAATTCTTTGGCGATCCACGATTGCTCGTTTAAACCATTGTCGATTAGAGCAAAAAGGTAGCCATCGACTTTGCCTGAAGCCGCAGGATATTCTTGAAAAGCGTGCTTAGGGTAGCCGGGGTAATCCATCTCGTATTGAGCGTCTAACTGCTTACCGAGTTGACGCCATTTTACGAATAACTCAGAAGAAGATGTCTCAACCTTATATTGGCCCAAAATACGTTGGTGGTGGGTTAACGCCACTTTAGCGCAGTGATTGGTCTGTACGACTTTTTGTATCAATTCAACTTGTTCTTCACTCATGGTTTTCGCCAGTACATTTTCTTGTTCGATACGCGCCATTCGCTCACCAAACGTTTCAGCATGGGTGGGAAACACAAAAGTAAGCGGTAAAGCCAATACCAAAAGACGCTTGTAGAACATAACCAAACTCGTTAAAAGGATTCGCGGCTATTATGCCGCCCGCCGCCAATATTATTAATCAATATAAACGCTTAATTGTAAGAATTATTTTTATCGAGTAGATAAACAGATGATTTTGGAGTGGTGGTATTCAGGCTCTGAATGTTTGGTTATTTTACGAAGCGACACCGATAGCAGAATCAACCCAATATCTAATCATCTTGATTATAAATGTTGGATATCAATCGAGTGGTAGGAAAAACCGATTGCTTTAGCGGCGTTCAACAAAGCTTGTTGAGTCTTGAATACCCTGGGTTGCATTTTTCTGTCGGATTCAAGAAAGCTGTTTACTCCCCACTTATGACTTTTGACCATTAAGTAATAACCATTAGCTCCAGGGGACACGACACCAATTGCTGCTTTCAGGTCGCCACGACTGAAATGTTTTTTGAACTCACGTAATACCATATCAACATCCTTATTCGATGATAAAAAAAGGGAGCGCATTGCTCCCTAGTTAGTGCTTTTCTTAATGTTTACAAGAATGCGCGGTATGGCAGTTCTGGATCATTTGTGAAGATGTCTGCAAAGCCACGGAAGTGCTGGTAGTGCATGCGGCCTTTATCTGTTGGGTATGTGTATTTACCACCAACTTGCCAGAAGAAAGGTGCGAAGCCGTATTGAAGACGTTCTTTCTTCATGTTCCACAGCATTTCGATTTCACGCGGGTCATTTTGGAAGTTAGCCCAAATGTCGTGGTGGAACGGAACAACTACTTCACAGTTCAAAGACTCAGCAGCACGAAGAATGTCTGAAGATGTCATTTTGTCTGTTACGCCACGTGGGTTCTCACCGTAAGAAAGCAGTGCAACGTCGATCTTGTGGTCATTACCGTGTTTAGCATAGTAGTT
This sequence comes from Vibrio sp. 10N.261.51.A3, assembly GCF_041471965.1. NCBI lineage: Bacteria > Pseudomonadati > Pseudomonadota > Gammaproteobacteria > Vibrionales > Vibrionaceae > Vibrio > Vibrio sp. 10N.261.51.A3. Next base: position 49,569 of record NZ_JBFRPK010000077.1, on the reverse strand, counting down.
TGAGTAGTGAGAATCACCAGAGTGGTAAACTGAACCGCCTGTTGTTTCTACTAGGTAGTTCACTGCACGGTCGTCCATTCCGTCTAGAATTTCTTTGTCTAGGGAAGATGTTCCTTCAGGAAGTGTCACTAGAGCTGTACGGTCGAATGCGTCAAGAACCTTGATGTTCACGTCTTTGATTTTGATCTCGTCGCCAACTTTAGCAATAACACACCGATCTTCTGGCACACCCCATTTCATCCATAAATCAACACACGCTTTAGGGCCAATGAATTTAACGTGGTCGCCGCAGTTTTGTAGAACTGCCGCTGCAACGTTGATATCAATGTGGTCGCCGTGGTCATGAGATGCCATAACTGCATCGATCTCTTTGATAGCGAAAGGGTCCAATGGGAAGATCGCGGTACGTAGGTTTGGTTGAAGTGCTTCCACACCGCCCATACGCATCATTTGGTGCTGGTTTTTCATTTTTTGAACGGCTTGTGTTTTTTTACCAGTACCACACCAGAAGTCCATTGATAGGTTTGCACCTTCTTCTGATTTTAGCCAAATACCTGTACAACCCAGCCACCACATAGAAAACGTACCCGGTTGCACAACTGTTTGTTCAATCTCTTCATTTAACCATGTGCCCCACTCAGGGAATGTATTTAGGATCCAAGACTCGCGAGTGATTTCGTTTACATTGCTCATGATAATACCTTTTATTTCAATAATTTGATTAATTTTGGATGTAGGGAGCCGAGCGCCTTAATTTGGATTAAGGCACTGAGCTAAATTTATTATTATTGGTGGGCTAGTTAGCCCTGCGATTTAAACTAGGATGACTTGCGTCCCTTGAGCTTCAATCAGTTTTACGACTTCGGGATTGGCGTCTTTACCGGTGATGACAATGTCTATTTGCTTGGTGCTGCAAAAGAGCATTCCGGTACGTTGTCCAACTTTTGAGCTATCGACCACGACGACAAGCTTATCGACCTGTTCGAGCATTTGTTGTTCGGCTACGGCCGTTAACATGTCGGCTTTGTACAGCCCGGCATCGGTTAAGCCTTTACCTGAGGTGAACATCCAGTTTCCCGCATAGCCGCCTAATGAATTAGGGGCAGGGTTTAGAAAGATGTTCTGCGCTTTGTTGTATTGACCACCAATGATGATGACATCGTCATGATCTTCGTTGATCAAGTAGCTTGCGAGTGGAAAGTAGTTCGTTACGATTTGAACGTCATCGCCACATAATTGCTGACCGAGTAGGAAAGCCGTCGAACCACAGTTGATCACGACTGTATCGCCAGCCTGACAAAGCCCTGCAGCTGCTTGAGCAATCTCTGATTTCTCTTCATAGAACTCAGTGCTGTTGATATTCAGTGGTGACCACTTTCTCTTCTGAGTTTCTACTCGTTCCGCACCATTTCGAATTTTTCTAAGTCGGCCAACTTCATCTAACTTAGCGATATCGCGCCTAGCAGTAGCAGGAGAAACGCTAAATTTATCAATAATATGAGAGACGTTGATTGTCTGCATATCTTCTAACAGCGACAAGATGCCGTTATGTCTTTGTACTTCATTCATATTTATCACTCTTTTTGTCGTTGTGACAATTTAATGATTACTTTTGATTTGTTTTGATTCTAATAATCACCATCATGATTGTCAAACCACATCGCTATAAAAACCAGACATTAATCACAATGTTTTATAAGTGGTTGATTTCATTGTATTTATAATTTTTACGTGTGATCTAAAGCTCAATTAAGCACATTCTGGGTGTGGTTAATTGATATAAATCAAAGTAATCACAAGTGAGCATTGAATGATTACTTTTGATTGGTAAAGTCTAGTTCGTGAGCAAAACTAGACATCATCACATCCTACAAACCATTAAAATTAAAAATTAATCAGGGGTAAAGATATGGAATTCTTATACGATATTTTCTATATTTTTTACAGTCAGGTAATGACCAAAGCACCGTTGCTACTCGGTCTTGTTACTTGTCTCGGCTACATCCTTCTAAAACGTGACGCAACAACTGTTATCTCCGGCTCTATTAAAACCATCGTTGGTTTCATGATAGTGCAGGTAGGTGCAGGAACATTGGTAGCGGGTTTTAAACCGGTTATTGAAAAAATGAGTGAAATACATGGATTAACGGGATCGGTAATCGACCCGTACACCTCCATGATGTCCACCATGGAAACCATGGGCGACAACTACTCTTGGGTTGGGTATGCAGTATTACTGGCTCTTGGGCTAAACATTCTACTTGTTGCCTTCCGACGTATTACGGGTATCAGAACCATCATGCTGACTGGGCATATCATGTTCCAGCAAGCTGGCCTCATTGCTGTTTTCTACTTCGTGCTTGGTGCAGGTATGTGGGAAACCATTATTTATTCAGCAATATTGATGGCGTTGTACTGGGGTATCTCCTCAAACATCATGTTCAAGCCGACTCAAGAAGTCACTGGTGGTGCGGGTTTCTCGATTGGTCACCAACAACAGTTTGCTTCATGGGTAGCCACCAAGGTTGCACCGAAGCTTGGCGACAAGAACGACAGTGTTGACCACATCAAACTGCCTAAGTGGTTACACATTTTCCACGACAGTATCGCTGCAACAACGTTAGTAATGACTGGCTTCTTCGGCATTATTCTTCTTTCGTTCGGTCTTGATAACCTTCAGGACATGGCAGGTAAAACGCACTGGTTTATCTACATTTTTGAAACTGGTTTGAAATTTGCTGTTGCCATTCAAGTCATCGTTACTGGTGTTCGCATGTTCGTTGCGGAACTGTCCGAGGCATTTAACGGTATTTCTCAACGCCTTATTCCTAACGCTGTTTTAGCAATCGATTGTGCGGCTATTTACGCCTACTCTCCTAACGCAATGGTATTTGGTTTCATGTGGGGCGCAGTGGGTCAATTCACCGCTGTTCTTGCAATGCTAGCGTTTGACGCACCAATCATGATCATTCCTGGCTTTATCCCAATGTTCTTCTCGAACGCCACTATCGGTGTGTTTGCTAACCACTTTGGTGGCTGGAAAGCGGTGATGAAGATCTGTTTCGTGATGGGCATCATCGAAGTGGTTGGCTCTGCGTGGGCAATCCATATCTTCGCTCAATCAGGTACTGAGTTTAATGGCTGGATGGGCATGGCTGACTGGGCTCTGGTATTCCCACCAATCATGCAAGGTATCTCAAGCTCTAGCATGTTCTTCTTTGTGATTTTGGCTTTGGCTGGCATCTACATGTACTTCGCTTCTAAGCAACTACGAGCTGAAGAAGACGCAGAAGCTGCTGCTGAAACAATGACCGCAGTAACGCCTGAAGGTATTGAGGTTGAAGTCGCGGTTCCACAACAATCGACAGCAACCGCTGAAGCACCATCTGTTTCAACAACGGCAGCTTCTACAACATCAGAAACTCGAATCTCACCAGCCGCTGACCAGAAACCGGTTCGTGTCTTAGTGTGCTGTGGCTCAGGACAAGGTTCTTCAATGATGTGCTCTAAGAAAATCAAAGAGTATTTGGACAAGAAAGGCATCCCAAGCTCGACCTTTAACAGCGCCATCACTGATTACAAATCACACCTTGGTTCATTCGACATCATCGTTACTTCGGTTGCTCTTGCAGCGAAGATCACGGGTCTGCCGGAAGGTAAGCAACAGTTAGCGGTTAAGAACATGATTATGGTGAAAACTTTCGGCGACGAGCTTGTTTCCATCATCGAGAACAACTTCCATAAATAATTAAAAACGGCTCAGTGGTGTCGCACTGCTGAGCCAATAAAAACAATTATATAAGTGAGCAATAACATGAACTTAAAAGAATCTCTTATCAAGAATAACTCTATCCTACTGAATGCAAAAGCAACCGACTGGAAAGCGGCGATCAAGCTTGGGACTGACGCATTGGTAAAAGCGGGCGTGGCTGAAGAGCGTTACTACGACGCGATTACCAAAGCGATTGGTGAAGAAGGCCCTTATATCTGTATTCACGATGCGTTCGCACTGCCACATTGCCGCCCTGAAGACGGTGTTATTCGTACTGGGTTTGCGCTAACCGTGCTTGAAACGCCAATTACGTTTGAAGGTGTTGATGAGCCTGTAGATGTGCTGATAACACTAGCGGGTAAGGACTCAGAAGAGCACATCGAAGGCACCATGCAAGTGGCGAACTTGATTGAATTCGATGAAGACTTCTCAAAACTTCGCGCGTGCAAAAGCCCAGAAGAAGTGGCGCGTTTAATTGATGCTGCATTGCTTCAAGCGGAAGCGGCGTAAGGAGGCAACGATGTCTAAATATAGCCAATTGAAACAACGTGTTTTAGAAGCCAATTTGCAACTTCCGAAATACGGTTTGGTGACATTTACTTGGGGTAATGTCTCTGAGTTTGACCGTGTTAACGGAGTGATAGCGATTAAACCATCAGGTGTCGAATACAGTGATATGACGGCTGAAGACATGGTGGTCGTCGATCTCGAAGGCAAGGTTGTTGAAGGGAAACTCAATCCTTCAAGCGATACCGCAACGCACTTAGAGCTCTATAAAGCTTTCCCTGAAGTGAGTGGCATTGTTCACACGCATTCACGCAGTGCCACCATTTGGGCACAAGCTGGTATCGACATCCCAGCCTTAGGCACCACTCACGCTGATTATTTCTACGGTGACATCCCATGTACACGTCGATTGTCTCACTCTGAAATTTCTGAAGAGTACGAGAAAAATACTGGCTTGGTGATTATTGAAGAGTTCAAGCAACGTCGAATCGATCCAATGGCCGTTCCAAGTGTGATTGTTGCAGGACATGCGCCGTTCTCTTGGGGCAAAGATGCCAACGACGCCGTTCATAACGCGGTGGTATTAGAAGAAGTGTCGGCAATGGCGTTGGCAACGCGCACCTTGAATAGCGGCATCAAAATTCAGCCAGAACTATCCGACAAACACTACTTACGTAAGCACGGTGAAAATGCTTATTACGGCCAACAGTAAATCGGATTTCGTTTAAGTAAGTCGTTTCTATTCGAAGTAGCTTCAATATTGATTAGGCCCGACTTCAGGGAATAAGTAGAGGACTCTATGTATAAAGTGCTGGCGTTAGATCTCGATGGAACCGTGTTAAAGGATGATCACACGATTCATCCAGAAGTAAAAAAGGCGATTCAAGAAGCCAAACAAAGTTGTCACGTCATGATTGTTACTGGCCGACACCACACAGCAGCACGACCTTACTATTACGAATTGGGGCTAGATACTCCAATCATCTGCTGTAACGGCACTTATGTTTATGACTATCAAACTGAAACGGTATTGACTCAAAACGCCATAGAGAAAGATAAGGCACTTACTTTCATTAACATGGCTGACGAGTTTCAGCTCAAGATGGTGATGTATATAACTCATGCCATGACGTACTCACAGTACAACCCATTTGCCTACATGTTGGCATTGGAAAGCTGGGCTGAAACGGCACCAGAGCAACATCGCCCACAAATTTACCAAGTGGAATCATTCATAGAAACAGCTCAACAAGCTGAACACGTTTGGAAGTTTGTGGTAGAGGGGAGCCAAGATTCCGTCGACCGTTTGATGCAACACCCATGGATAGGAGAGAACTTCAACGGTGAGCGTTCTTGGTCAAACCGAATCGACTTTGCTGCAAAAGGTAACAGTAAGGGCCTACGCCTTGCAGAATACATCGCAGAACTCGGTTATCACGCCGATGACGTCATTGCCGTCGGTGATAACCACAACGACATATCCATGATTAAGTACGCCGGATTCGGTGTAGCGATGCTCAATGCTGATGACATCGTCAAATCACACGTTCAACGCGTGTGCTCAACAGATAACAACCATGATGGCTTAGCCCGTCTAATACGTGAACAAATTAAAGGATAACAACATGACTAAACCAATGATTCAGATCGCCCTAGACCAAACAAATCTTCCTGCCGCAATTGAAGTGGCAAACAACGTTGAAAGCTTTGTTGATGTGATTGAAGTGGGCACTATTTTGGCTTTTTCTGAAGGGATGACAGCGGTTTCTACCCTTCGTAAAAACCACCCAGACCATATCCTTGTGTGCGATATGAAAACCACCGATGGCGGCGCAATTTTGGCTCGAATGGCATTCGAAGCGGGTGCTGATTGGATAACCGTTTCTGCGGCTGCACACATCGCAACCATTGGTGCGTGTAAGAAAGTCGCTGACGAATTTAACGGTGAAATACAAATCGAAATTTACGGCAATTGGACAATGGACGATGCTCAATCTTGGGTCGACCTAGGTATCTCTCAAGCTATCTATCACCGTTCTCGTGACGCTGAATTAGCTGGTGTGGGCTGGACTGAAGAAGATCTTGTGAAGATGCGTGCATTGTCTGAAATGGGCATCGAGCTTTCTATCACAGGTGGCATCGTGCCTGAAGACCTTTACCTATTTGAAGGCATTAAAGCGAAAACCTTTATTGCAGGTCGCGCACTTGCGGGTGAAAAAGGTAAAGAAACAGCAGAAGCACTAAAAGCTCAGATCGACCGTTACTGGAATTAGGAGGCGTTATGTACCAAAACTTATTACGCCACCGAGTAGGGCTTTATGAGAAGGCCCTACCTAACGAACTCAGCTGGGAAGACAAACTGGCAACAACCAAAGAGCTCGGCTTTGATTTTCTTGAGATATCGGTAGATGAATCAGACGAGCGCCGTAGCCGTTTGGATTGGAATGACGATGAAGTGTATGTCTTACGTCGCCTGTGTGAAAAGCATGGTGTACCGCTGCAATCCATGTGTTTAAGCGCGCATCGCAAGTTCCCATTTGGATCTGCAGATCCGGTGATTCGTGAACAAGCGGCTATCCATATGGAAAAAGCGATCTCACTCGCTTACAAATTGGGTATTCGTACCATCCAATTGGCTGGGTATGACGTTTACTACGAGCCTGCGGATAAGGTGACTCACCAGAGGTTCATTGAAGGCATGAAGCTTTCTGCGCAGTTGGCGGAAAGGTCGGGCGTTATGCTCGCTGTGGAGATCATGGATACCGATTACTTGAACTCTTTGAGCAAGTTTGAAGTGCTGAGTCGTGAAGTCAATTCACCGTATTTCACGGCGTATCCAGATGTGGGTAATATCTCCGGTTGGAATTACGACATAGTGACGGAACTAAAGTTGAGCAAGCCTCATATCACTCAGATCCACCTCAAAGACACTTATAAAGTGACTGACGAATACAAAGGTCAATTTCGAGACTTAGTGATTGGTGATGGTGAAGTCGACTTTAATGCCATTTTTGAAACGTTGAAAGAGACTGAGTGCGTCGTACCACTCGTGATTGAGATGTGGGCTCAAGATGAACGTTGGAAAGAGAATATACTTACGGCACAAAAACGACTGAATGATGTTTGTGTGCAAACGGGTGTTCCGATGTTGTTTGACCACTAACTCTACTTAGAATTATTAACTAGTTTCTCTTTGCGTTCTCGGTGCTCCTAACGAAAAGAGAAAATGCAGCATATTGCCCCCCAATATGCTGCATTTTTATATCAACATGTCGCTCTAAACTGTTGAAGCTGAGGTTATGTCAATTTCGAAATAGTGGCTGTTCTTAAACAGCAATAGTCACATGATCACGGCCCACTTCAGCCATCTGAATCAGGTAGTCTGTGTGGTACTTCTTTTTGATGACGATTTGGCTACCGATTTCAGCAACAATCTTTACCACTTCCAACGCATCAGAAGGATGCAATGAAGAGTCTTTTGAAATTTCGATATTAACGCCTAAATTTGCCAATTTGATGATGTCGCTAGAATGCATGATGATGTCCAAGATGTTTGATTTTCGTGGACTATACCATCTTCAATTTATGCAACTCTACTCTGCCTATCCTAAAATTTCGGTCGATGCTCTCAATCTATGATTCCAATATGTAAGTAGTAGATCTAACTCACAAATTGCGGGTATCAATAACCTCAATGTGAGGGTGACGTTATGTGCTTAGTATTTACTTTATATACTGCCCCTATTAAGTGATTAGCTTGCTGATCTTCAATAGGGGCATTTTTGGATCGGGCACTCATCAAAATTACTAATCTTTTGGATCTCTCAGTATGAAAATTGTTATTGCACCAGACTCGTTTAAAGAATCTCTATCGGCTGTATCTGTGGCGGCGTGTATTGAAAAGGGCTTTCGTGAAATCTTCCCAGACGCTGAATACGTAACATTGCCTTTGGCTGATGGTGGTGAAGGGACTGTGGATGTATTGCTCCAAGGGCTTTTTGGTGAAAAGCGACATAGCCAAGTCGAAGGGCCGTTAGGGCAACCAGTCAATGCAGAATGGGCAATGCTAGAACCGTCGGATCAGAATCCTAAGAAAACGGCTTTAATTGAGATCGCCGCTGCCTCTGGTTTGGATTTACTTAAATCAGAACAGCGTAACCCGTTAATAGCTTCTTCATTTGGTACAGGGCAATTGATCTTAGAAGCCATTGAACAAGGTGCTGAGAGCATTATTTTAGGATTGGGTGGCAGTGCGACCAACGATGGTGGTGCAGGTATTGTTCAAGCGTTAGGTGGACGCTTGTTAGTTAGTAAAGGGCAAGATGGCAAAGGGCAAGATAGTACTGGACAAGAGCTTGGCCGAGGTGGTGCTGCACTTGCAGAATTAGCATCAATAGATCTTACAGGTTTGGATTCGCGCTATGCAGATGTCGAGTTGATTGTGGCATGCGATGTTGATAATCCATTGTGTGGGGATAACGGTGCCAGCCATGTATTTGGTCCGCAAAAAGGAGCGACACCTGAACAAGTCTTAATGCTTGATAAGGCGCTTGCGAATTTTGCTCAAGTCGCAGAAACGCAAGGTTGTGTAGACGGCGGTGAATCCGTTCAAAAGCGTATGGGTTATGGTGCGGCTGGTGGCTCGCCGATGGGACTTGGTTTGCTATTCAACATGCAAATTAAACCCGGTATCGAGATGGTACTGGACGTTTTGCAAGCCGATGATGTGTTGAAAGGTGCCGACCTTGTGATTACCGGTGAAGGGCAGATGGACAATCAAACTCTGCAAGGAAAAACACCTTATGGCATTGCCAAACGTGCGAGCTTACAGGGCATTCCAACCATAGGAATTGCCGGATCTTTAGGCACCGAAGTAGAAGCGCTTTACGGCGAAATGAGCAGCTTGTTTGGAACTGTAAGATCGCCACAAACTTTAGAAAAAGTATTACAAGAGGCGGAGCTTAACTTAACAAGAACGGCAAGAAATATCGCAGCGACTTTACGGTTAGGTCACAAAATATCTCAAAAATAGTGGCTTCTACGAGGTAGGCTGCGCCTAGCTTTGGTTTTCTGCGTGTTGTAAGTTCATGATTATTATATTGTAAATATTATTGTCAATATTGAATGATTATGATTTAGATCATTAATTTGATAGGTTTTATCCATGATAACGATAAATACAAACGATTATATTTTACTTTAGCCCAGGCGTATTCTATATCCTTAATTACTGCGTGGTTTTGTGTGATGAATAGCCACCATTCAGAAGTAAAGATGCAACAAAGATGGTGCATCTAAAAGGTAATAAGGAATAGATGATGAGTAAAAAATTAACTACAGCTGCGGGTTGTCCTGTTGCTCATAACCAGAATGTTCAAACTGCGGGTAAACGCGGTCCTCAACTTCTTCAAGATGTTTGGTTTTTAGAAAAAATGGCGCATTTTGATCGTGAGGTGATTCCAGAGCGTCGTATGCACGCGAAAGGTTCAGGGGCTTACGGCACTTTCACTGTGACTCACGATATTACTCAATACACCAAAGCTAAACTATTCTCTGAAATCGGTAAAAAGACGGATCTGTTTGCACGATTTACAACGGTAGCTGGCGAACGTGGCGCAGCGGACGCGGAGCGTGATATTCGCGGTTTCGCGTTGAAGTTTTATACTGAAGAAGGCAACTGGGATATGGTGGGTAACAACACGCCAGTATTCTTCCTTCGTGATCCTCTTAAGTTCCCAGACTTAAACCACGCCGTTAAACGTGACCCTCGCACTAACATGCGTAGCGCGAAGAACAACTGGGATTTCTGGACTTCTTTACCTGAAGCACTTCACCAAATTACTATCGTGATGAGTGATCGCGGTATCCCTGCGACTTACCGCCACATGCATGGTTTCGGCAGTCACACGTTCAGCTTCATCAATGCTGACAACGAACGTTTCTGGGTTAAATTCCACTTCAAATCTCAGCAAGGTATTAAGAACTTGTCTGACGCAGAAGCGGCACAAGTGATCGGTGATGATCGCGAAAGCCACCAACGTGATTTGCTAGACAGCATCGATAACCAAGATTTCCCGAAATGGACGTTGAAAGTACAAGTGATGCCAGAAGCGGATGCAGCGAAGGTTCCATACAACCCGTTCGATTTGACTAAGATCTGGCCTCATGCAGATTACCCGTTGATCGAAGTGGGCGAATTTGAGCTAAATCGTAACCCGCAAAACTTCTTCGCAGAAGTAGAGCAGTCAGCATTCAACCCAGCGAACGTAGTTCCAGGTATCAGCTTCTCGCCAGACAAGATGCTGCAAGGTCGTCTGTTTGCTTACGGTGATGCACAACGTTACCGTTTGGGTGTAAACCATCAGCACATTCCAGTGAATGCGCCTCGTTGCCCAGTACACAGCTACCACCGTGATGGCGCGATGCGTGTCGATGGTAACTTCGGTGGCACATTAGGTTATGAGCCAAACAACGAAGGTCAATGGGCTGAGCAACCAGATTTCGCTGAACCAGCACTGAACCTAGATGGCGCAGCAGCACACTGGGATCACCGCGAAGATGAAGATTACTTCTCGCAACCGGGTGACTTGTTCCGCCTAATGACACCAGAGAAGCAAGCGATTCTTTTTGATAACACTGCTCGCAACCTAGGCGGCGTGCCAAAAGAGATTCAATTGCGTCACCTAAGACACTGTTACAAAGCTGACCCTGCATACGGTGAAGGCATTGGTAAACTGCTTGAAATCGACGTGAGCGAATTTAAGTCGTAATCAATCATCTTGATTCGTTAATTGAAAGGCCGTTGAGTGAATCACTCAACGGCCTTTTTTGATCTCGCTGTTTATTAAGCAACCCTAAATCATTGAAAAATTTAATAATCCACATTGATAGTTTTTACCTATCGAATTGATAAATCTATCCCATTATCTTTGTAAGAGTGATGGGATTATTCTACGACTATCAGTTTAGAAAGTAGAGGAGTTTGAGATGAATAAGAGCGCATTAATCGTTGAAGGTGGAGCAATGAGAGGTATTTTTGCTGCTGGAGTTTTAGACGCCTTCATGCAAGACGATTTCCGTCCTTATGATTTTGCCATCGGCGTATCTGCAGGTGTGTCGAATCTGGTTGGCTACTTATCTCATGCACCAAAACGCAGTTATGATGTGATCACCACGATGGCGACGGATAAAACTTTCTTTAATCCTGCTCGCTTTGCCAAAGGCGGTAACTTGGTAGATGTTAAATGGTTATGGAACGAATCCAATCAACGTTATCCGCTCGATTGTGGTGAGTTGTTTTCAAGTATCCCACTCATTGCTGCTGTCACAAATGTCGATACGGGCAGTGCAGACTACTACCATATTAAGCCAGAAAACCTTTCTAATGTTGTTGAAGCAACAACGGCTTTACCTATCGCTTACCGTGAAACTCCGTGTTTCTCTGGTGGCTGTTATACCGATGGCGGTGTAGCCGATTCGATTCCGGTTCGTGAAGCATATCGCCGTGGCGCACGCGATATTACCGTGATTCTGTCTCACCCATTGAGCTACCGAATGAAGCCTCAAAAGCACCAATGGATGCTGAAGAAACTATTAAAGAAATTCCCAAATATTGCTGAATCGATGGCGGTGCGTGCTGAAAACTACAACCAGTCTCTGGAGTTCATTCGTAACCCACCCAAAGATGCGACCATTAAAGTGATAGCGCCGCCAGAAGCGTTCGCAGTAAAGCGTTTAACTATGGATCAAAGTACTCTTAATACAGGTTACGAGATGGGCGTCAAAGCCGGTGAAGAGCACCTTGCTATTAGAAAAGGCGTTTATGGTTTAGACACTGAAGATTGTCATTTCTGCGTCTAGGAACGGTTTTAGAATACTGAATAAACGACGAAGCCACGCTGTTCACTTCAGAATAGCGTGGCTTTGTATCTGTAGACCTAGTTTGTTTTTAACTCAGCCTGCTGTTAACTCAATCTGTTATTAAACGAGTTCGTTGCCGCTGGTGTTGCCAGCAAAGAAAGCATCAACACTGGTGAGTGTTGTGTTCGCGATATTGAACAGAGCATCTTTGGTTAAGAAAGCTTGGTGACCTGTGAACAGCACGTTGTGACAAGCAGATAGACGGCGGAACACATCATCGACAATCACGTCGTTTGATTTGTCTTGGAAGAACAGCTCTTTCTCGTTGTCATACACATCAAGACCAAGTGCGCCAATCTTACTTTCGGGTGTGGAACGTTGAATTTTCCAGTGTGACGGAATACGTAAATGACTCATATAAAACCTCTTCTCTAACTGTTCTTTGAAAGTTGTGCTTCTGTCTAACGAGTGGCGGTTGTTATTTACCAGTAGTTCTCACTGCTGAATTGACCGGGTTTTCTGCGTAAGTGCTTTTCGAAACCTAAGCTAGTTAGCGCTTCGCTTGTGTCACGAACCATTTGCGGATTGCCGCAAAGGTAGAAAAAACTGCGGGTTTGATTGAAAGCGACAGACGCGGCTTGCTCGAGGTCGCCTCCAAGTAACAAATTTGGGATTCGTCCGCGCAAAGTTCCGGTAACTGATTCTCTAGAAATAATTGGCACATATTTAAGTCTCCCTTGAAAGTGATTAACGAGTTGAGTGATACGATCTCGATAAGTCAGGTCTTGCTCTGTTCTTACAGCATGCACTAGAACCAGATTCTTGAATGAAGAGGCTTTGTCTGAAGCCAACTCATTTTGCTGTATCTGCATGCTCTCAAGTATTGAGATAAATGGGCCTACCGCGGTTCCGGTTGAAAGCATCCATAGATCGTCGGCGATCTCTGGGATCTCATCTAAGGTCATAAAGCCACTTGGGTCTTTGCCGACAAAGATGTCATCGCCCATCTTCAACTCATGAAGTTGAGGTGAAAGCTGACCGTTCTGATCCTTAATAATCAAAAATTCCAGATGTTGATGACCTTGTTCGTGCTCTGGCGCATTCACCATTGAATAGGCTCGCCTTACGAACTCATCCTCTCTGTTAAGCAAGCCAAGTTTCGTGAACTGACCCGCCTGATAGGGAGAGACGGGAGCACTGACTTGGAGCGAGAACAGTTGATCTGTCCATTGTGTTTTATGTAAGACTTTGCCAGTTACCAAACCATGAGGAATATCTGTCATATCATCACCTTTACTTAGAGAAGTTATCTCATTAAGGATACTCAACTATTTACACTTTGGAGTTGCATGTACCATGCCATTAGTGAGAATGCTTATCAATACTGACAATTCGGTGAAAATGAACTTGAATGATGTCAAATAGACTTTGTATTTACTGTGTCTAAATGACATCTTTATTGTTTTTTGATGTGATTCCTTGTGATTAAGAACGATGAGTTGCTCTATGGACACAGACCAAAATTGATACAGTGGTTTGACCCCCAGGGTATTCAACCAATTACTAAAGAGAATATTTTACAGATGAGTATAATGTCGGCTTTCGATCTCAATATAGCCGTGTTTTATGCTTGATAATCTTCGTATGGTTTTGAACGTATTGTTCGTGACTATCAATACCGCAATGACTGCGTTTACCGTGAGCTTCTTTGGCCTCATCAAACTGATTCTTCCAATCTCTATTGTTCAAAAATCATGCACTCGCTTAGCTAACTTCACATTCTGGTGTTGGGCTTCTCTTAATTTATGGATGTTGAACGCCAATAACGATATCGAATGGCAAGTGGAAGGGGGGGAAGATATTTCGACCAAGCAGTGGTATTTGATGATGTCTAACCACCTAAGCTGGGCAGATATTGTGATTTTGTCTTCAATCCTAAAAGACAAAATGCCGATGACGAAGTACTTCTTGAAACATGAATTGTTGTACGTACCATTTGTTGGCTTGGCCTGCTGGGGCTTAGATATGCCATTCATGAGACGCCACTCTCGTGAGTTCCTATTACGCAACCCAGAACGCCGTAATGATGATTTTAATGCAATCAATAAAGCGTGTACTAAGTTCAAATTAGCACCGACAACATTGGTTAATTTTGTTGAAGGGACTCGTGCAAACCACGAGAAACTGGCGTCAGCAAAGACCCCTTATCGCCACTTATTGAAGCCGAAAACTGGGGGCGTGGCATTTACTTTATCTGCAATGGGCCCAATTTTGGATGGCATCGTGGATGTGACCTTAGCTTACCCTGAAAACCAAACCTCTCCGTTTGAAGATATGCTGAAGGGCAAAATGACTAAGGTCGTTGTGCGTATTAAATTGCATCCAATGGATGAGAACGTGAACGGTAATTACTTTGAAGATAAGGCTTTTAAACGTCGCTTCCACAATTGGTTGAACAGCACGTGGAAAGAGAAAGACGTCTACCTTGATACGGTTTATGGGGTTGATAAGCCTTCTGAGGTAGAGACAGTTGACGAGCCTGATGTGGCTTATAAGAAACAAGAACAGTAAGCTAAAACTGAATCGATAGCATTAATAAAGCCGATAGCTCATTGAACTATCGGCTTTTTTATTAATTTGACTTTCTTAATATTCAAACCATTAAGTTAGTACTTACTATGGCTTAACCGCCTGGTAAGCATCAATAATATGCTTTACTTGGCTAGGTTTGCCTTGCTTCTCTTGTCCTTGATGGATACGTAAGTAGTGCTGCAATGTTTTGGCTTTGTATTGCTGTGATACCTTCACTTGTTCATCACAACTTGGTGTCCAGATCTTGTCACCGACGTTTGATATCTCGCTAACGGTTTGGCTCTTTTCTGAATCACCGCGACTATTACTCACCAATAAAATCTCGTAGTAACGACGGTTCTCTTCAATCAACACTTCATCGATAAGACCAAAATGGATCGCCTTTAAATGGCTTCTCAACTCGAATTGCTGATGCACCGGACAAAGCAAGAAATCGATCGCTTTGTCTGGGTGTTGACGATGAATATCATCGACGAGCTTTTGAGTAAGATCGCCACCGACGCCCGCAATAATCACCAGGTGTTTGCCAGTATGTTTCTCAAGCGGGATAGCGGCGACATCCATACAGTAGACTTGCCATTGGCTAGTCACTTTCTGTTCTGCTATTGCACCTTGCGGAAAGTAACGCGTAAGTTTGCTTTCCAAATCGCTCATAAGAGACGGGACAATATCGACAAAGTGAAGCTGAGGTGCTTTGTTATCCGACAACAGTTGAACACCCAAGAAGCCGTGATCACAACAACAGTCCCAAATATGTTGGTAGTCATTGCTGACAAGGGAATGGAGAGTTTGCAGTCGGTTACTTAGCTTCATAAGGCTCGTGTCGTTAGAAAAGGGGTATTGTCGTGTTGAACGCGCATTGTAATGACTTTCCATAAAAACAAAAGCACCTAGGGTATGAATCCTAGGTGCTTTGTAGTGGCTACAGAAATGTAAGTATAGGTTTACGATGCTTTGGCAACGGCTCTGATATGGCCTTCCACTCGGTTCTTACCAAGTTGTTGCGCGATAAGTTTCGCTTGTTCCGCCAGCGCTAAAGCTGAGTCTGTTTCACCCTCTATTTGCGAGTATCCCACGCTAACCCCTAGCGATAAGGTGATATCTGGAGTGGCGATGGTTTTCTCCGCGATTGCGACTCTGCACTGGTCTAGCTGGAATTTGGCATCTTTCACATCATTGGCTTTGAATAATACTGCGAACTCCTTTCCTCCAACACGAGCCAAGCAAAGTCCCTTTGGCTTGGGGAAGTAACTGCGTATCGATTCTGCAGTCAGCTTGATCATCTTGTCGCCAACCGCTTCACCGTAGGCTCGGTTTACGTGGTCGAAGTTATCGATATCAAGCAGAGCGACATAGGTATCGGGCTCGCTCACGTAGTTTTCGATGGCGATGCTGAAACTGCTCTTATTGTCTAACTGCGTCATCAGATCTTTGCTGCTCAATTGATGTTGAAGCAGTAAGTTAGACAAAGAGACTTCAGTGTAATCACGGATCATTCGTAGAATACTCTGGCTGATCGGTAAGTTTACGTTTACGTACAACACTGCGATCAACTGCTGACGAGAGTGCAAAGGAATACAGTAATGACGTTGGTGTATTTTGAGTTTACACGCCAGTGGATCGGCGTACTTACCACTTCGGTAAGCCATAGTGTCCGGTGTAAATCGCTCTGCAAGGGCTTTGTCACAATGTACCGTGGATTTGTTTCCGTGATAGTCGATGGTACTGAATGCGTGGTTCTCAGGCTGATAGAGACAGAATTGAATGCCTTTTTGGTAGGTGAAACTATCCAGTATGGATTTTAACTCTCGCTTAAAGCTTACAAGGTCATCGACTTTATTCAGTTGCGACAAGGACACGTTCAAACGATAAGCCAGATAGTTGGCACCAATCCACAATAGCAGGAGTGAGCCCAGTACTAAGCCCGTCAACGTAAATTGATGTGAGCTGGTTAAGATGTCATGGCGGTCAGTGCCCGCAATGAACACCCAATTTAAGCTGTTGTCTGCGTCAAATACCGATATTTTGAAGTTATCTTGATAGTAATATTCGTGCTTACCAACGGTTTCACCTTGTGAGAGTTGGTGGCTGATCCCTGCATGGAAGCTGATGGATTTAGAACCGATACGCTGTGGATCCGGGTGGAATACCAGTCGCTCTGTTGCTCTGTCTACAACAAATACATAGCCATTATTAAGCGTTTTTAAATCTCTTAAACCTTGCGTGGTATGCATTAAATCAAACTCAATCCATATTTCTTCGTTGAGCTTTTCTGCAGTGTGTTTAACGGCGAAAACCCATCGTCCATCGGCTTTTTGGTAAACGGAAGAGATGTAAAAATCTTCTACAACACCGTCTATTGAATGCCATTGTATTGTGGCGATTTGTTCATTGGAAAGAGGAAGGCCACGAGTGGAGACATAATGTTGGGAGTTAGGTTGGTATCGAACGATATCGGAGAAATTTGGTGTTCTTCTTAGAATATTATCACTCAATTCTCTGAATTTTTTATCACCGATTGGAGCCGTTTTAGGCAAGCCTAGACTGGTTTCTAAAAAATAGAGTTTGCCGAATGTGGCTTCGATGTTGGAACGAATGGTAGAGCTTGCGATACGAATGTTTGATGATGATTGTTCTGTTGCTGCTGTTTCTACTTTTTCAAGCTGAGTCATAGCAAGATAGAGCATCCCTCCAGTTAATAAAATAATGTATGGTTTAAAAAGCCGAATTAATGTTTTAGGTAAAGCCATGATATCCAAAGACGTTATAGATTCATTTTTATAGTACGGCAATACTAAACAGTTTCATTAACCACATCAATGCAAATGATTCCATATGGATGAATGATTTTTGTGATATTCAGCTAACAAAAAAGCCAGCTGTAAATATAACTGGCTTCTATGGTTTTCGGTGTTTTATTAAGCTGACTAAGCTTTTGCTTTAATCAAATCAGCCTGATCTGGCGAATAGTGCAAAATTGCCATCGAAGTTGGCGACAACAACATTTCACCTTCTGCATGACCGGGTTTAACGTTTCGCAAGTTGGTATCACAGATGGTTACCCAGTTTTGTTCACGGTCATTCGGTAACGAGAAACGTGCTGGCGCATTGGTTTGGTTGATAAGATAAATTAACTCGTCGCCATCTTTACCAATACCTAAATGCAAAGCGACTGAGCTTAAGCGGTTCCAGTCGTCATGCTCCATAAGTGTGCCATCGACGCGGCTCCAGAAGATGCGGTTAGAGTTACGCTTTTCGCCACTGAATGCTTTAATAAACGGCACCATGTATTGCTGACGAGCGGAGATCATTTCAGATAACCAAGTCTTGAAGTAAGTCTTGCGCTCTGAATCTTCCCAGTTAAGCCAGCTGGTCACGCCATCTTGGCAGTAAGCGTTGTTGTTACCTTTTTGAGTATGAGATAACACATCGGCCGTCAAAATATGAGGAATACCAAAAGCAAACAGCAGGCTCGCCATGAAGTTTCGTTTCTGCTTTTCACGTGTCGCAATAACTAACAGGTTTTCGGTTTCACCTTCAACACCGTAGTTTTCAGAACGGTTGTCACCGTGTCCATCGCGGTTGTTCTCACCATTCTCTTCGTTGTGCTTATGCTTGTAAGAAACAAGATCCTGCATGGTGAAACCATCATGATAAGTGATGTAGTTGACGGTTAATTTATACGGCCAGTGCGCAGCACTGTAGATGTCACGTGACCCCATCAAACGAGTCGCAAACTCTTTTAGGTAGCCTTGATCACCACGCCAGAAGCTACGTGTGATGTCTCGTAGTTTGTCGTTACACTCATTCCAGCCTAGCGGGAAATTACCCACTTGGTAGCCATTCGGACCGATGTCCCAAGGTTCTGCAATGAGCTTGGTTTCTTTAAGTACAGGGTCTTGAGCCACAGCTTTAAAGAATGCAGCCTCAGGGTTGTAGTTGTCACCTTCGCGCCCCAGTGTTGCAGCCAAATCAAAACGGAAGCCGTCGACTTGGAACTCACTTACCCAATAGCGAAGCGTATCCATCACTAAGTTGAGTGCTGGCTGGTGGGTGAGATCAACGGTGTTACCACAACCAGTAAAGTTCGCGTAATGGCAGCCATGTTTAATGTAGTAGCGGCTATCTAGCGCTTTGAGGTTGAAGGTTGTACCACCTTCGCCACCTTCTGCTGTGTGGTTGTACACCACGTCTAGAATGACTTCGATGCCATTTCGGTGAAGTTCACGAATGGCGGTTTTGAGTTCATTAACAGCGTCTTTTTCTGCGTAGCGTGGGTCTGGCACCATGAACAAGTATGGGTTGTAACCCCAATAGTTCACTTTATCCATGTCCAATAGATGAGGTTCATGCATGCACGCAGCAACGGGTAGAAGCTGTAGCGAGTTGATATTTTGTTGTTTGTAGAACGCAAGCATTTCAGGGCTCACTAACCCTAAGTAACGACCTTTAGTATTGGCAGCCACTTCTGGGTGCAGTTGAGATAGACCTTTTACATGCGTTTCAAAAAGAACGGTATCTTCGCGGCTAATGCGTGGCTTTTCTACATCTTGCCAATCGAAGGTGTCATCAACAACGACACATTTCGCCATAGCAAAGCTTTTTTCATTGGTATATGGCGTGACGTAATCGAGCGGTTCGCTTATTGCTTTGGCATACGGGTCTGAAAGCAGGATAGGGCCATTGTCCGTTTCGGCAATGAAGCCGTATTTTTGCCCCGCTTTAATACCATCAATAAAGACATATCTGATATCAGCGTATTCATTTTCCAATTTATAAGTGGTGAATTCGTCGTTCTCGTCAAAAAGAGCGAGTGAAAGAGATTTACAGTCAGGAGAATAAATAGAGAAGTTGCAGCCAGTGTTACCTAGCGTTGCGCCTAGCGGATAAGGGCGAGCGAGCGTTCTAGTCATTGCTTGATTTCTTGTTCGTTTATCGACATCAGTGAACTATAAGTAAAAAGCTTTGTCACAGTAAGGTCAAGCAACTTCACAGAATAATTACGGTTAAAAAAATAATTCATCGATGAAGTTCAAATTATATATTTGAAGTAGATCTCACTTAAGGTGAATAATTAGATCTGTGTGCTGTCTACTCCTCCTAGATTAAGTGATCTACCTCTTTAAAACACCGTTCTGTATATTTTCTACTCCCTTCTCATCCCCCTTAATTTAGTTCAGGGTGGAGGAAGTCAAACTTGTCATCCCCTCTTAATATTGACCCCGTTGAAACGAATCAGGGGAAACCCTAAACCTCTCTATCTTACGACTACCATTACTGCCTTTGGTTGCCGCAAGAGAGCAAAAATATAAAAACCTAATATAAATCGTCCTTAATGGAGTTAAGAATGAAAAAAGTAAGTTTGATTGCTGCTGCAGTGGCAACTACATTAGCTGCTGGCTCTGCGTTCGCTGTAGATTTTAATGGCTACATGCGTGCTGGTACTGGTATTAGCGGAAATGATGGTGGTGACGTTTCATTCATGAAGAATGGTATTGGCCGTCTAGGTAATGAAAACGACAACTACTCTGAGTTTGGCTTGGCTGAAGAACTAAAAACTGGTGAACAAACTTGGCGTTTAGAGTCAATGATTGCTTCTGGTGTTGATGGCGCGAATGGTTGGGAAGACGGTGACTTTAACGTTGCTCAGTTCGCTGTTAAAGCAAAAGGCGTTCTATCTTTCGATGAAGAAGCGACTCTTTGGGCTGGTAAAACATATTACCAACGTAAAGACATCCACATTACTGACTTCTACTTCCTAAATACATCTGGTACTGGTGGTGGTATCGAAAACATTTCAGTTGGTAACCAAAAGCTTTCTTTAGCAATTATTCAAGATGGCGAAGATGATAACGGCGCTGGCTACATGGCTGATGCTCGCCTAGCTAATATCGGTCTATGGGAAGATGCTAGTTTAGAGCTTGGCGTTGTTTACAACTTCAGTACTGAAAATAAGAATGGCAAATACGATGGTGATGACGGCCTACTTGCTACAGGTATTATCCACCAAAATATGAGCAATGGTTTTAACCAAACAGTTGTTCAGCTAGGTACTGCTGGTTACGGCGTTCAAATGGCTAACTTCTGGGGTTCTGGTGCATACTATGATCGCTCTGGTGATCAAAACGATGGTTTTGGCTACCGTATCCTTAACTGGGGTGTAATGAACCTAGGCGAATCATGGGAAATGGGTCACCAACTTGCATACTTAGCAGGTTCAGACCTCGGTGTTAATAAGCATGATTCAAGCCAATACTCTATCGTGGCTCGTCCAATGTATAAGTGGAACGACACAATGCGTACTATCTTCGAAGCTGGCTATAACGCAGGTGAAGTAGATAACGTTGACTTCGGTGGCGCTAAATTTACTGTTGCTCAAGCGTGGGCAATGGGTGACAGCTTCTGGGCTCGTCCTGAAATCCGCGTATACGGTAGCTACTTGATGGATCTAGAAAACGATTCATTCGGTGAAGTTAAAGATGAAAACGGTGTTGTTACTGGTCAAGGCGCAGACAACGACTTCGTTGTTGGTATCCAAGTTGAAGCTTGGTGGTAAGCCACTTAGCTTAAAATCCTAAACTGTCCTAATTCATAGCCGGCTTGCGTCGGCTATTTTTTTAAGGAATGTACGATTAAGTTGATCGTTCCCTAGGTGAATAGTTCTCTTTGTGGTAATTAAAGTTAGTAAATTTCTTAAAAAAATAAAAAAAGGAAGGGTTATGTATTTTAAAGCTCTGATGTTGAGTGGCTGTGTTGCATTGGTCGGTTGTCAATCTGCACAAGTGGTTGAGCAAGTGCAAGTGGCACAGGCTGAACAAGTTAACTCTATTGCTGGTCTTCAATTTGCCCCGATGAAGCTTCCAAGCTCGGCAATTTTCGATGTAACACCAGACAGTCAAATTTTAAACTATCAGGGTATAAACAGCCCTGTAGTAGCGATCGAGCTACCAGCGGATCGCGGTGAGTACTCGATTAATATCACGAGCATTATCGGTGAGACTGCATTTGTCCCTAATGCGGTTATCTATGACGAAAACGGTATTGAGCTAGAGCGTTACGGTAAAGAGAGCTTCGAGTACGCTAAACCAAGACTACACTTGGGGAACCGTCTCGTTGCTGAGAGCGATTTTTACCCACCGACAACAGCAAAATCAGTTTATTTAGTTATCTATACAGATCAAGAAGGTCTTGGTGGTTTTACTGATGTTATTCACCCTGCACGTTTAGATGCGGAAGGCCGCGGTAATTATTTACCTGAAGTGAAAGATATCCCGATTCCAAATGCTAACGTTGGTAAAATAGAAGTTACAATCGATAAAGTGAGCTTCTTCTCATTTGGCTCTAGCAGTGAATCTAACGCTAAACCAGCGGCAGCAGCTAAGGTTGAGACAATTCAACCAGAAACACAAACTTACTACCATAATGCCATTCAAGCAGCAGTAGACGCAGATAATATTCCCAAAGCTCTGAGCCTACTAGATGAAGCAAAAGCCCTTGGTATTGAAGGTGCACAAGAAGTATTTGTAAAAGCCGTCAATAAAAAGTAATCAACTAGTTTGTAAATACCGATTGATATAAAGAAAAAGGCTCCTAACTAGGAGCCTTTTTTATTTCCTGTAGTAAATTAAAAGTCATGCTGATATTAACCGAATACTTGAATTTAAATAACCACAGACTTACACATAATAACCAATGGTTAATATAAATGGGCGTGATTCGTTATTTATGGTTTTGATTTTCTAACTACTAATACAAACACTCTCGTCTATTTTACTTTTCTCAAATAGCTGAATACGAACTCCTTTGACAAATCGCCATTTCATCTACCGACCTAAACTTGGTTTCCTACATTTTACGTATACTGGAATGAGATGTTCACATGCACTCGTTATACTTTCTACTAAGAACTAAGAACTAAG
>NZ_JBFRPK010000077.1:5397-26155 GCF_041471965.1 Vibrio sp. 10N.261.51.A3 | reverse complement strand
TAAGAACTAAGAACTAAGAATTCAGGAGGTTCGTTACCTCTTAACATTGATGGTTCAATGAAGGTAAGGGAATGATGTGGTTCACTGGGATTGGAGTTTATTGAGGATAAAAAAGGGAGACTGACGTCTCCCAAAGGCTAGCTTTCGCTGGTTTTATTATCTTTTTATTAGAATCTAAGCTTTATAGTTTAATTCTTGGTTACTGAAACAACTGGACCATCTACATCGTCATCCAGTTCGTGAATCGCATTCAGAGTGAATGTGTAGCTGCCAGTTTCTGTTACGCTTAATTGGCAGTTACCATCAGTACCTAGATCGATTGACCCATCAGCAAGTTCGACTGAATCACAACCAAAGTTAGGTGTTTTCCAATCTGCATCTGCGAACTTGAAGCCATAATCGCCGGCTTCCAAGTTGCCTGTTACAGAATAAACACCATTAGCGACAAAGCTCATTGCCCAATCATCCGTTGCGCCCCATCCATTCATGTCACCACGAACGTAAACGGTTGTTTGGCCGTATGGCGGAATGCTCGATACATCCTTGTCAGAGTTATCAACAGGCAGACCAGCACCTTGTGCGTTACCTTGAGGTTGTACAAATACCGCTGTTGTAAGTGCCGGAACCGTGAAAGTCTCACCGGAGAAGCTTGCGCTCTTAACGGTCATGTCAGCCGAGTTCTTCTGAACGTAATGCAGTTCGAAACCCGTCGTGCCCTCAATTTTGAAAGATTTCTCTTCTGCTGTTGAGTTCACTACTGCGACGATGGCGTCGTAGTTTGTATCTAGATCTGCACCCGCTGACGTACCGTCGTCAATAGACATCACAATCAGGCCTTCGACTTGATCTTCGCCAACGTTACGGAAGTCGACACGCTTCATAACTTCGTCAGCTGTATCTAAGCGGAACAGTTCGCTTGAGCTACGGATCTTTAATAGCTCTAGGAATTGCTGCTTAGTCAGTTCAATGTCGTCTGCGTCTGGTTTAGCAGTGCTGTCAGCAATGATAGTTTTGATCAGATCCCAGTTCGCACCATCTTTATCTTCACGTGGTAAGCCAACATTCCAGTTGTTGTCAGTACCGTCAAACATGACGCGGTTATACCAGTCACCAGAATCGTAAGAATCGCGCTGCATAGACTTAGATCGTAGCAGTTCAGAACCCATATGGATGAATGGTATGCCTTGGCCTAGCATCACGGTAGAAAGCGATACAGACTGCATACGCGCACGCTCTGCAGAGCTAGTACCAGTGGCGATCTTGTAAGCGTTGTTATCCCAAAGTGTTTGGTTATCGTGTTTGGAAACGTAAGAGATGTTCTCGGAAGGCATCTTGGTGTAACCAGCTGGCGCGCCGTTGTAATCAACGTTTTTACCCAGTTTGGTATCGCCTTTGTAATCAATCAGTACGTATTCTGCGAGGTTACCTGCCATACCTAAACGAACAAGGTCTTGGTTATGTAAACGACCATTGATCGAATCTTGATCAACTTTGGTTTCTTCGTTGGCAATCGCTGCGTTACCAAAGCCTTGGTTAAAGCGAAGTGGGTGGTTCCCTTCTGAGTCGACACCACCATCGAATGGGCTACCACCACGAACGGCGTCACGCAAACGGTCTGAGAAGGTACCGATTTCTGTACCTGCCATGTTGATTTGGTTCGCTTGATCGAAGCGGGCGTTGTTGGCGACTTCACCAAAGTCCCAGCCTTCCCCGTAGAACAGAGTATTCGGGTCGATTTTGCGCACTTCTTCCAATGCTTCGACCATTACATCTTTTGGCTGGTGGCCCATCAAGTCAAAACGGAAACCATCCACTTTGTAGTCGTCAGCCCACACCTTAAGTGAGTCAACCATCAATTTACCCATCATCAGGTTTTCGGTCGCAGTGTTGTCACAACAAGTCGAGTTTTCTACGCCACCAGTGTTGACGTTAAGACGGTGGTAGTACCCAGGGACAATCTTATCCAGTACCGACTTATCGTTCACACCAGACGCATTGGTGTGGTTGTATACCACGTCCATGATCAGCTTAAGATCCATGTCGTGCGTAGCTTTGACCATCTGACGGAATTCGAGAATACGCTGAGAACCATTAGGATCGGTCGCGTAACTTCCCTCAGGAACTGTGTAATGGAATGGGTCGTAGCCCCAGTTGAAGCTATCAAGCATACGAAGGTCATTCATTAATGCTTGTGCGTCACCCGTTGAAGGGTCATAACCATCGAGTACGTCTTCGATGACTTTGTTTTCGTCTTCGCTTCCACATAAGGTAGCTGTCGGTTTTACATCACACAGTTTTCCTACGGTGTCGGTGATATCAACACGGCTCGCGGCATCTTCATCGACGGTAGCGATATCAAATGCTGGTAAGATATGCAGCGTAGTTAAACCTGCTTCTTGGAGAGCTTGTAGGTGTTTGACCGACTCACGATCGGCTTCTGTAAGAGCGAGGTACTTGCCATTTAGGCTAGCTGTGCCGAGCTTATCGCTGAAGCTAAAGTCACGTAGGTGTGATTCGTAAAGTACGTGGTCTTCGTCTTTTTCTACGGTTGGTCGTTGGTAGTTGTCCCAGTTCGCTGGTTTCAAGGTTGAATCATTTAGGTCAATCACTTGAGAGTATGCCGAATTCTTCGATAAGCTGAGAGAATATGGGTCTGTCACTAGGCGAGTCTCAATGTTGCCTGTGGTTGGGTGGTAAACCTTCACTTGGTAGCGATAGTAACTGTTGACAGCGTTAGGTACCGCGC
Source organism: Vibrio sp. 10N.261.51.A3 (assembly GCF_041471965.1). NCBI lineage: Bacteria > Pseudomonadati > Pseudomonadota > Gammaproteobacteria > Vibrionales > Vibrionaceae > Vibrio > Vibrio sp. 10N.261.51.A3. Next base: position 23,409 of record NZ_JBFRPK010000077.1, on the reverse strand, counting down.
CAGTCGCCCAAATACCCGTCTCAGTGCTTTCTGTCATTGGAAAAACTTGTGAGCTTTTCAGGTCTTCGCTGTAAAGAACTAGCTCTACATCTTGCGCGGTTGGTGCCCAAAGCTTGAAGGTCGCCGCACTGCCTTCAACAATTGCGCCTAGTTCTTCAGCCATTGCATTACCAGCATCTTCGCTAGCAAATACCGCATCAAGCACACCAGGTTTTTGAACCTCAGTTGAAGAGATAACATCGCCATTGGCATTGTAGGCAACAAAAATTATCTGAGATTTTAAAATAGTGCGAAGTGTGCTGTCGTCAACATCGATAGCTAGGGCAGGTAAGCTTGCAAGGTGTCGGAAACGTTCTTTCAATTCAGAAGATAGTTCTCCGTCTTTGCTTAGTTCAATTGCAGTTCCACCGACAATCTCTTTGTCATCGTTCATTGTGATGCTGTTGTCTAGTGCATAGAAAAGCTTCACAGAGTCTGCATTGCTAGCCGCTTCCCAACCAATTGTGGTTGCATCTAGCCAGTGTGCTTTTTGACCATCAATATTGACTGGGCGCTCTGAAATTGGGTCGTAGTACAACTCGCTGCTGCCATGGAAACCAAATACGCCTTGTGAATCGCCAAGCTTAGTTAACTCGACTTTTGAGTTCGCACTGCCAAATGCTTTCTCATCACCATTGTGCAAGATGAAGTTCATGCATTTGTGTGGGTCAGAGGCATCTGGGTCAACTTTCAACACATAATAGGCACCGTAAGTATCGCTGATACCATCGTATTCGTAAGGGCTGTTCCAATCGGTTCCGGTTTCACTCAACCCCATGCCGACTAAGTCTGTGCTAGTACAGCCTTCGCCATTCCACAGGTGAAGTCCCCAACCGTCGTAAGTAGAGCCAGATGAGCTGGCAGCGGCAACATCGCGTTTGTAGTAAATAACGACTTCGTTTTCAGCTGCAGGGTATAAACCACTGTTGCCAGGGGCTGTACCGTTGTCGCTATCATTATCACTACCACAACCCGCGATCAAAGTAGCGGTGAAGAGCGGTAACATTGCTTTGGCCAATGTAGAGCGTTTGAAGCTCTTCTTTTTGGTATTGTTGAAGGTATTTCGTAGAGAGATAATTTTATTAATATTTATGTTGTTCACGTTTTAATATCCATATTTCACTTTTTATGAAGATGAATATCCTAGTCTTAACGATGGTCAACTATTTGTGATGGCTATGTATAAAGTTATTTTTAATATATAAAAATAGGAAACCTAGTGTCAATATCACGCTTTGTATTTGGTTTAAGTTAAATTTATTGGATCAATAACTCATATTTTTAATATCAATAGTAGAAGGCGTAGAGGATGGGAGTAGATAATAAGGATGAGAGCTCATCCTTATTAATGTGAGGAAGGTATCGAATTGAGGTGACGTTAATTTAATGTGGGAATTAAGTTATTTATCAATTAGCTAAAAGCGAGCTGTTCGGTAATTTATATTGATAGGTATATCATCCATTTAAGGATAACACCCAAGCCAAAGACGCCAGCGGTTTCAATTCAATATTAAAACTGCCAACACTGTTCTCAATGTCGAGCACTTGTTGCGCTATGCCTTCAATATATTCATTGAGTATGTAACGACCATCAACTAATTTGAGTTTTTGGATTACATCACTTGGAATATTTAAGTGAATATTTTCAGTGGTATGTTGGCTGAAATTAGCTGCAACAATGGTTAGCTCTTGGTGGTCAGAGCGCAGAAATGCGTAGACTGAATCACTTAAGTTACAGCACTGGTGTAAGTCTTGGTAATCACCTGTTATCGATGAGTGCTCTAGCGAAAAGTTCATTACCTTTTGATAGAAGTGACGCAGCTGCTTTTCGTTTTCGTCTAATAGCCCGCCATCGAATGCGCCGTGGTTCATCCACTTTTGGTGTTGTGGGACTCCGATGTAGTCAAATATGGAAGTTCGTGAGGGCTGTCCAAAGCCTGCATTCTCCGCGCCCGGTTCGCCGACTTCTTGCCCAAAGTAGATCATGGTTGGAGAACTACTCAATAACGCGCTGACTAGCATTGCAGGCTTCGCTATATTTGGGTCACCTACAAATTCAGGAGACGCGATGCGTTGTTCATCATGGTTATCCAAGAAGTGCAGCATGTGATGTTCAATATCCATCATTTGATGTTGGATTTTGGGGATGATAGCCGTGGAAGTATTGCCTAGCATGATGTCTTTTAGACCGTCGTACAGATCTACTTTGTCATAGAGGTAGTCCATTTTGCCTAAGTGGATATAGTCGCGATATAAGTCCGGTTGGTACACCTCAGCCATTAAAAAGGCATCTTGGTTTTTCATCTTTATAGATGAATTAAGGTAGCTCCAAAATTCGACTGGAACCATCTCAGCCATATCGTAGCGAAACCCATCAACACCTTTATTCAACCAAAACAAGGCGATATCTCGGAATTTAGCCCAAGAGTTAGGCACATAAACAGATTCCCAGAAACGGAAATGATCCATGTAATTGCGTTGAGCATAGTCACTCGGTAGTTCAGGGAAGTCTTTTGAACCGTCTGGTCGCATGCCATAATTGATTTTCACCGTTTCATACCAATCATCGAAACTAGGCTTGGCTAAACGTGAGCCGTTACCTGTCCATTTGGCGGGCGTCTCTATAAACGGGGAGTTTAGGTTGGGATGCTGTTCACCACCTAGCGGCGTAAAGGCGGGCTCTATGTCTGGCAATTCAAAGGTGCTGTTGGGAATGTAGTAGAAGTTATTGTCTTTGTGGTATTCCAGCGTTGTGTCATCTTGAGCGCCGAAGTCACTGACACCTTCTGGGTTGTTTAAGCCTTTATAATGACGCGCAACGTGATTCGGTACGATATCGATAATCACTTTTAAACCATTGTCGTGACTTCTTTTGATTAGTGCCTCGAACTCCTCTAGTCGGCATTCAGGGTTGTCTGCGAGATCTGGGTTTACGGAATAGTAGTCTTTGACGGCATATGGTGATCCCGCACGGCCTTTTACCACGCTAGGGTGATCGTCTGAAATACCAAGGTGCTTGTAGTCATTGATGAGCGCATGATGTGGCACTCCGGTATACCAAATATGAGTCATACCGAGTTTGCGGATTTCAGACAGCGCTTTGTCGGTAAAATCACTGAACTTACCGACGCCATTTTGCTCGATTGTGCCCCATGGAACATGTTGGGTGTTTTTATTGCCAAATAAACGCGTAAAAACTTGGTAGATGGCGTACTTTTGGTTGTACATATTTATAATTCCTTTAACTTCCATCATGTTATGTAGGGATGAAAGGGCTTGTTTATTCTTTGCAGGCTAACCGAATTACAATATGCCTTACTCATCCTTATCAAAATCTACAGGGCGTAATTGCTACAGTATGTGAGCTGTTGCTCAAAAGGAGTCATGTTGTCTTCATCTATTCAAATCGTTATCTCCTATTTGGTTCTGGTGGCGGTGTCTGTGTTGTTTGCGGAAAGTTCTAAAGCGCTGTTGGTGTGGTATTTGGTTATCGGTTTCGTGACGTTTTTTGTGTACGCGAAGGACAAGCGAGCAGCGATCAATGGCAATTGGCGTGTGCCAGAGAAAACTCTGCATATTTTTTCTGTTGCTGGTGGCTGGCTAGGGGCGTTGATTGCTCAAGATAAGCTGCGTCATAAAACGCAGAAGCAGCCGTTCAGAGCCATATATTGGGTGACAGTGGCAGTGAATGTTGCGGCGTTTGCGTGGACGTTAACCCCAAGCGGGCAGGCAATTTTTGGTCGTTGGCTTAGCGAGATTATTGGGTATCTTTAACGAGAATGATGGCTAGTACTCGTGTACTAACCATCACAATATACAACGTTATTTGATTAGAGCATCGGAATTGTTGATGCGAGCAGTAAGCCTGCCATACAGTAGTTAAAGCTTTTGATGCGAAAGGGTGTTGTTAACCAGTGCTGCAGCTGTTTACCTGCCGCCGTCCAGAATGTGACTGACGGTAAGTTCGCTAGCGTGAAGATACCTGCGATGATCGCAAGCTCCCACCATGAACTGCCGCTGCTATACACTGAGAATGCAGTCAGTGCCATTGACCAACCTTTAGGGTTTACCCATTGAAAACTTGCTGCGCCGATGAAGGTCATTGGCTTATAAGCCTCGCTGCTTTTGGCTTTGCCGCTCAATGCTATCTTAATCGCAAGGTACACGAGGTAAGCAAGGCTTAGGTATTTCAAGATTTGGTGCGTCACAGGGTATGCGTTGAAAACGCCCATCAAGCCGAAACCAACCAGCAGCAACATGGCAGCAAACCCTAGAGCAATGCCAAGCATGTGCGGAATAGTGCGGGCGAAGCCAACATTTGCTCCTGATGTCATGAGCATGATGTTATTTGGACCTGGTGTGAAGGTCGAGACAAACGCAAACAAGGCAAGTGCGCTAAGTTGTTCTAAAGGCATTATGGTTCTCCAGCAAAAAATGAACGAAGTGACTGACCGGTCATGACTTTCACGTGTTGAGAAACATAGTAGGTGGAAAGTGAGGCAATTATGTGCTTTTATTTCCTCTATTATCACTAAATGCACAATAATAAGTAGTTATGGATAGATTGGACGAAAGGATATTGCAAGAGCTTAAATTGGACGGCAGAATCTCCAATATTGAGCTTTCAGAACGGATTGGCTTGTCGGCTTCTGCGACCTTAAGGCGAGTTCAGGATCTTGAGCGTAAAGGTGTCATTCAAGGTTACCGTGCGGTTCTGGATAATGGGCTGATGGGGGTCGGTTTTATTGCTTATGTTTCGATTGGGTTATCAAGCCATAGCAAAGCGGCTCAGCTGGAGTTTGAACAGCACGTCAGTATGGAAAAGGAGGTAGTGGAGTGTCACAACATTACCGGTGCCAACGAATACTTGCTAAGGGTAGAAACCAAAGATCTACCGGGCTATAAGAAGTTTCATGCCGATGTGCTTGGGGAATGTGCTCAGGTGCAATCTATTACGACCATGGTTGTGATGGATACACCCAAAGACGAACGCTAGTCGAGTTTAATTCAGGAGAGGCACAGTGCCAAATACCAATCAGTTGTTATTGTTCTTAGATGTGGTTCAACAAGGGTCGTTTACCAAAGCGGCAACCTTACATGACATGGACAACTCATCACTCTCTAAACAGATCAAAAAGCTTGAGCAAGATTTAGGTGTTCAGCTGCTTAACCGCTCTACACGCTCGTTTTCGTTGACGTCGGCCGGAGAAGATATTCTTGCGCAAACCTATGTGCTGAAAGACACTATCAATCAGATCCAAGGAATTGCAGATTCATACCAGTCTGAACCCAAAGGTGTGCTACGAATTACTTCACCGATCTATTTTGGGCAGCAATATTTGCAACCTATCATCACTCAGTTCATGAGAAAGTACCCAGATGTTCAGATCGTACTCTCACTAGACGATAAGATCGCCAACATTATCGCTGGGCAGTTTGATATCGCGTTTCGCTTCAGTAAGCTTGTTGAATCGAATTTGATTGCCAAGAAGATTGCCGACAGTAACTTTATGTTGGTCGCGTCTAACGACTTTGTGAAAGAGCATGGTGAACCTAAAACGCCACAAGATTTGCTCGCGCTACCTGCGGTGATTTATACCAATGGTGATATGACGGTCGACCATCTGCGCATTAGTGAAGAGCCGGGAGGTAATACCTTCCAGAGCCTAACGATTCGTGGCAACTATAAGGTGAGTGATGTTCGTACCATGGTGTCTTGTGTGAAAGATGGTCTAGGTTATGGCTTCCTTGATCAATCAAACCTGTATGCCTCAATGAAAGAGCTTGGCTTGGTTACTTTACTGCCGGATTATCCGATCTCTACGATTGATACTGCAATCTACGCTGTGTATCCGCACCGTAAACAGACCAAACTGGTCAAAGAGTTCATTACCACGGTTCAAGATTATATCGGCTCTCCAACCATTTGGGAGAAGATGCAGCAAGGTTAGCTGGATCTCTAATCGTTCAAACATAAAAAAGGAGCCAGAACGTCGAACGATCTGGCTCCTTTTTATTCTTCCAGCTATAGCTGATTTACAATGTAAAGCTTAGCTATAGCTGACGTGAACGGCTCTTGTGCACTAATGCCTATCAATGCTCATGAATCACTTCTTTACCACTTGGGTAGGCTTTGGAACCCAGCACATCACCGTCGACTTCTTTACCATAATAACCTTGGTGGTTGTGGTAACGCTTAGCATTACCTGCAACATCACCCTTGTATCGTGGGTCTTGTGGGCGTTCATGACTGTTCACAAATGCGGCCACATCCCACGCATCTTGAATTGAAAGCTGTTCGCTCTTCCCAAGCGGCATGTTTTCGTAGATGAAGTACGCCGCCGTATTTACACGGTGCATACCAGCGCCCCAGTTGAACGAGTTCTCGCCCCAAAGAGGTGGTAGGTATGAGCGACCATCCGCCCCTTTAATGCCTTCGCCATTTTGGCCATGACAGGTTTGGCAGCTGGTTTGGTAAACCTTTTCACCACGAGCGATTGAGGGTTCTTGTTCAGGGTTTGCAATCTTAGGGTAGCCACGACCGGCAAGTTTACTGCGGTCATCGATTGGGTATTTGCTTAACAGTTCTTCTGGAAGAGGGAAGCTTTCAGCTTTACCACCAACTTGTAAATCAGCATCGCTAATCTCAGGAACGGGTGTGTCTTGCATGTCGTTCTTGTCTAAGATGCCGCCCATCGCTAGCCAGTATGAATAAGCTGTGAGCGCGACCATTTCTTTTGAGCCCACAGCTGGTGGTAGGCCATTCATTGAATAAGTGAAACAGCCTTGGATACGTTCTGCGTAGCTGTTTACCTTGTCGTTTTTCTTACGATAAGCAGGGTAGGCCATGTACGCACCCCAAAGAGGTGCTGCGTTAGGCTTCATGCCCGCTTGCATGTGACAGTTTACACAGTTTTGTTCATTGCCTACGAACGTACCACGCATCTGTTGTGAATCGACAAACAGCGAATAACCCAATTTTACTTTGTCGCCAAATTCCCCAGCAGGGATATCAACCAAGTCTCGTGGCACCAGATATTTGTTATCTTGAGGCTTCTCAACGGCTGGCAGTTCGGTTTGGCGATCGGGCAACTCAGCTTCGGCATAAGCGATTCCAGAGGCAAGGGTTGCGGTAATTAAAAGTAGTGTTTTCATGCGAGCCCTTTAGTATCGGAAAGAGGCGAAGTAGTAAGACAGGTTTTTGATCTCATCGTCGGTTAACTTGCCCGCGATATTACCCATCATGTTCAAATCATCACCCTTACGAGTGCCATTTTTCCAAGCGTTGAGCTGAGTTTGAATGTAGTCGGCATGCTGGCTTGCTAGGCGCGGGAATTTGTCTACGCCCATACCGCTTGGCCCATGACAGGTTGCACAGGCTGGAATGTTTCTATCCCAATCGCCTTGGAATACAAGTTTACGATAGGGGTTATCGATATCAGCCTGTGAGCCGCGCTGCTCTAAATCGGTAAATTCGTATGAAGGTAGTGATGCAAAGTATTCTGCGACCTCACGACGAACTGCGGGATCAGATACACCGTCAGCCATTCCCTTCATGATCGCGCTTTGACGCTCACCACTTGAGAACAGAACCAGTTGATGTTCTAGATAGTCAGCATTGAGCCCTGCAAGCATAGGGGCAATGTTGGGCATGCCTTTACCGTCGGCTTGATGGCAGCCGCTACAAGTTTCTGCGGCTTCTGGCATTGGATTGGGTGCTGCTTGTGCAAAAGCGGATAAAGAAAGGCTTCCTAGAGCAGCGATGCAAAGCGTTAGAGTTTGAGTTTTAATTGTCAGCTTAGTCATGAGGCGTCGCTATTGGTTGTAATGCACGCATTTTCGACATAATTGGTTGTTCGCGCTATTGTGGATTTCCACATTAATTCACTTGGAACTTGAGGTGAGTCTCACATTAATAACCTCAGTTACCATAATGGTATTGATGTGAACTTCTATAGGTTGCTCCAACTGCCGTTTATGAAATGCAAGGGGACTGCCATGTTCGCCTCGGTATAACTGCTTGTTAAGGCTCTTTTATGGCACCGATTTTATAAGCATAGCTGCTTTATGGATGCGGGCTAAAAAAGTTGTGGTGAAATGAAGATTACCTAATGGCTTTGGGTTGATTACTCTATCTAGAGCGGATGCTTTATGTAGATTGGGTACTTTATGTAGATTGGACGTTTATCCAAATAGGCTGCTTTTCTAGATCAAGGGGACGAAAAAACAGGGTAACCTCGAATGACGAAGTTGCCCTGTTGTGTTCTCATCTGCAAATCAGATAAGGAAGTGTTTTGACTCAGTGATTAAGTTATAGCTTGCTGAGTTTAAGCTAGACCTTGTAGATCTTAGCCGGAAGCGCTTGTCTGGCTGCTGCGCCCACAACCCAATCCAACATCACGCCTTTTCCTTCTCTCGTCGGGTCAATTAAGCCAATATCATTGATGTTAACGCCATCGTTCGACTTCATCTTCACAGGTTGTTGTGTGTCACCGATCCAGTGCGCACGCTCACCGAGTTCTTTATGACCAAAGCCGTGTTCAAAGCCTAATGTTCCCGGTTTGATGCCATCAATCACCATCGCCAACGCATGTGTGGTTGAGCTCGGTGTTTCAATCGCAAATACGTCACCGGTTTTGATACCCGCAGAAGAGGCGTCTTGCGGGTGGATGTAAACCGGATTTACCCCCTTGATAGATTCCAAGCGTGGTGACAAATTCGATACCGCACTGTGAATGTTGGACTTAAAGTTGGTTAGGGTGAACGGCCACTCTTTTGCTGGGAACTGCTCTGCCAAAGGTGTGCCGTCTGCAAGCTTTTGTGGATACCATGTAGGGCAACCCATGTACTGCTCACCACTGATGGTGTTGCGAGAAGTACCCAGCTTTTCATTCCAGATAGCTAGTGGCTTAGTCCATTTGTACTTCATGGTTTCATTGGTGTAGGCATTGGTGGCGTCTTCGAAACGACCGCCACGCGCAAAGATATACGCTACCTTGAGCATCTCTTCAGGCTTGAGCGTTTTGTTCATCACAGGCACTAGGCGTTCTAGACCAGACCAAACAATATCTTCCGCATCGACATTCGGCACGCCACCTTTTACGAACGCTAAGTTAGCAGCCGAGCGCAGGTAGAAGTCTTCAGCGCTATGAATACCGTGCCAGTTACCTTGATTGTCTTTGATTACGTTGTCGCCGAAGCCACCTAGGCCAAGCCTTTTTGCTAGGTCAATAAAGAAGTTCTCTAGGTTGATGGCACGTCCGTCTTGAGTGCGTGAGGTTTTAGGTTCGACAATCGGCCAACGAGCGGTGATCGCTTTAGTCGCGACACCATGCCAAGGTGTTGCCATGCCCCAGCTTTCGTAGGTCACTGTGTCTGGCACGAGGTAATCTGATAATGCTGTGGTCTCATTGATGAAGGCATCGATAGACACGATCAAACCAAGCTGTTTTGGATCCTTAAGCTTTTCACCCAGCAAGTTGTCTAAGCCCGGAACACCATAAAGTGGGTTCGCCATGTGGTTGATCCATGCCTTTGCGCGGTAAGGATAGCCATCAATCGCAGCTGATAAGTGCTCGGTTAAAAGCGGCGCTGAGATTGGGTACCACGGAGCGCGTGTTGGGTAAGGTGATTCACCTGCGGCAACGCGACGTTTGTATTCGCTGGTCTTGTGATATGGGAACTTGCTGCGGGACAAGAATACACCTTGAGGCTTAGTCTTACCTTTAAACTTAGTAAAGTCGTAGCGTGGGCCTGCAACCGAAGTCGGGTAGCCGCCTGCTTTCGCCATCGCCCCGCCTTTTGCATTGATGTTACCGATCAGCGCGTTCAGCATTAGGATAGAGAACGAGTTGTAGAAGCCGTTGGTGTGCATGTTGCCACCGTGAGTATCCACGACTGCTTTCGTCCCGTAGCTGGTAAAGCGTTTCGCTAGCGCAATAATTTGATCCTGCGGGATCTCACACTGCTCACTGTAGTATGCAAGGTCATATTTGAAGGCTTCTTCCTTCAATCTTTGCAGAGAAGACTTAACACGAACAGTCTGACCATCGATTTCTACGTCTTGATCGACGAACAGAGCCGCTTCATTCACCTGAATATGTGATGCCAATAGTGACGTTGTCACATCAAGTGCGATAAATCCGTCATCGTCAGACATCGGTTCGCCTGTTTCTAGCAACCCTATATCCGATGCACGAAGCATACGCCCATTTTGTGGGAGCGACTCGTCGCTGATCACAAGGTGAGATGCATTACACCAATGCGTGGTGCCTGCTTTTTTCATCGCTTTCGCACTTGGGCGAGACAAGAAGTCGTGATTGTAGCGCTGGTTTTCGATGATCCACTGGATCATACCCAGAACTAATGCTGAGTCAGTGCCCGGCTTGATCGGCAGCCAGTTGTTGCGATCGCCCGCTGCAAGGCTTGAAGATCCTGCCGGAAGGCTTGGAGTGACAATGGTGTAGCTGAGTTTTCCGTTGGTACGAGCCTCAGCCAGCTGTCTTGCTTGACGCTTAAACGGGTTACCCGCTTGAGCCGGAGACATACCGATGAAAAGAATGAACTCTGCGTTGTTGAAGTCGGGCTTTAAGTGCGAGAACTTGTCTAGATCATTCATGATCGCGCCTGAACCTGCGCGGAACGCGTAGCCACAGTAAGATCCATGGTGACCAAAGTTACGAGTGCCGTAGCTGTTAAATGCAAAGCGCTTCAAGATGTCGTCACGGCCTTCATTACCGGCATTAGTCACAAGCAGTTGGTTGGCTTTTGGTCCGTATTCAGGGTTGTTCGGATCGAGTGGTGTTTCGATGTCGCGAATCGATCGTAAGCCTTCAACTTCCCCCTCACCGAATAAGTCACCACCCTCGGTGATCTCAGAGATAAGTTGTTCGTAGCTGATCGGCTCCCACTTGCCTTCACCTCGTTTGCCAACACGTTTTAACGGTTGTGTAATTCGGTATGGGCTGTTTTGAATCTCTAACATGCCATTACCACGGGCGCAGGCTGTCGAGCGATTATTGATGCCTGATTCACCAGACAAGCCAATGTAGGCGTCTTTTACCGGTGTTTTGAATGGGATCTGTTGGTCACTTGATAACGGGTGATACGGGTTGCCCGAGATACGCAAAATCTCGTCATTGCGATTATCGATACGCACACGTAAGCCACACAGTGTCCAGCAGCCAAAACACATTGAGGGTGCAACGCGTTGGTTTGGATTCGGCGAGATCTTACCTTGTTCATCGACACTGTATTCTGTCTCTAACGAATTACCGTGATGGATGTGATTGGTTTTCTTACCTGCGGTGCCATCAATAGCACCGTGAACCATATGCTTTGTGGTTGTCGCATAACCTGCAGCAAAGGCTCCAACACCACCGGCAGCAAGGCCTGTTTTCAAAAATTGACGACGTTTGTTATCCATGATGATTCCTCAGACTACAAGCTATGTGAGCGGTTAAGTGGTGACGATGATGTATTTTGGTTTGGCTTCGATGTTGTCTTTGGTGCAGAACCAGTTGTTCGTGTAGAACCAGTAGACACGATCTCAGAGGCGAACAACGCAAGTGCTAACCAAAGACCACACATACCAACGATGCCGAGTAATCCTGCACTACCCATAGGCAGTTCATAAGGGAATGCACCCACATCAAAACGGGGAATGGTTTGAACTTCCATCATGGTGACCCAACGTACCGCCCATGCTGAAACGATGGTCGCAAGTGCAACACAGACAATTCCTAACTTGCTTTGAGATAAACGTTGCAGCGGAAGAACCAAGATCATGCACACCAAAATGCTGGTGGTCATGATGCCTAAATTGATGCCCCAAGCGTCGTTCTCATAGAGATTGAAGTGACCATGGTTAGATGCCCAAATCGACGTGAGAATGATGGCAAGGCCACCTGTTAAGGTAATGGTTCTTTGTATCAGAGCTAGGTCTGTTGGTTTTAAGCTTGGCTTGCTTGAAGGCAGTAGAGCCCAAATTAACAGCGTTAAACCCGTTGCAGCAAAGAATGCGGTCGTGAACCAAAGTAGTGGAGAAGCCGGTTGATGCCAGAGTGGTCGGCTCGCCAAAATCGCAATCTCTGCGCCTGTATAAAGCGCGATGCTTAGGCCCGAAATAGCCGTCACAGCAGCGAGTGCAATCATCAGCTTTGATGATATTTGCCATTGACCTAGCGTCAGCCAAGCCAAACGTTTTAGAAGTGGGTTTTCACTCTCTTTGAGCCGTGCGATGTCATCACGCAGGTAAACCCAAGCTGTCGCAACAGCCAGACCAGAGAACAAAGGTAGGAATAGAGAGCCTAATGACATCCATGACCAAGGCGTGATGTGGGCGTAGAAGTGCCAAGCACGTCCCGGTTGGTGCAAATCACCGGTTAATGCTAATGGCCCAACAATCGCGCCGATGGCCATCACAAGTACAAGGGCAGAACGAAATTGATGACTGGTTGAGTTTTTAAAGATCAGTGCAATCAAAAACAGAATAGCCGCTGCGTAAGCTGAACCAATGTAGAAGAAATATTGAACCGCCCACGGTAGCCAAGCGATCTCTTGAGCGGGGACTAACACCTCAGTGATATTCATGCTGTCTCTCCTTGTTTGCCTTGTGTCGCGATTGCCAATTCTTGTTGGCTAGAGGATGAGTTATCGATGGCCGCTGGATCATAAATTGCAGGTTGGCCTTCAATGTGGCTAACGAATCGCTCGTTCATGCCGATATAGAAAACATGGGGGTTGGTATTCTGCTCTGGCTTAAGCACCTTGATGTCGTCTTGGTTTTCATTGAGCAGACGGTTGATCTCGCTGTTTGGATCTTTAAGGTCGCCAATGACACGCGCGCCACCGACACAGGTTTCTACACAAGCAGGCAGTAAGCCGTCTTCAAGGCGGTGTGCACAGAAGGTACATTTATCAGCGGTAAGGGTGTCGTTGTTAATGAAGCGAGCGTCGTAAGGACAAGCCTGAACACAGTAAGCACAGGCTACGCAGCGTTCGTTGTCGACCATCACTATCCCATCTTCACGCTGGAAGGTCGCTTGAACAGGACAAACCTTGATGCAGGGTGCGTTGTCACAGTGATTACATAGGCGAGGTAACATGAATGATTTCACGTCTTGTTGAGCAGTCGAACCATCATCAAGGGAGACTTCATACTGTTTTACGGTGGTTCTGAACTGGCCGATTGGCGCTTGGTTTTCCACGCTGCAGCCAACAGTGCATGCCTGACAGCCAACGCATTTACGTAAATCAATCGCCATCGCGTAGCGCTTGCCTACTTCACCTTTACGGTCTGGTTGGTTGTTGTTGCGAATGGCTGTGCTCGCGACTGCGGTGTTGATTCCGGTAATGGGAATGAGCGCAGCGCCGGCGGAAACTTTACCAAATTGGCTGAGAAACCGTCTTTTCAATGAGTCCATAGAGGTACCTATAAATGGGTATTCGATCTGTTAGGCTCATTGTCAGTTTTTGACCGTTCACGGGGTATTGTGGATTTCCACATACCCAGATCAAAGTTGATCTAGAACAAATGTGGTTTTCGCTATCTAGCTGTTATGCTTTGTTTTAGAGGCTTATCTAAAGCGCTCTAAAGGGTGAGTTAAGCGTTGAACATGTCGTCAACTTCAAGAAAAAGTGAAATGACGAGAGAATAAATTGAATAAACAATCTGCTTGGAGAAAGAGATTTCAGTGACCGTTCGAAACCTAATGACAGTCGTTAGCCTTTGTTGGCTGAGCCTAACCGCAGGAGTGTGTTTAGCGGCTCAATCAGAACAAGTGATAGCAGCCCCAAGCTCAAACATCACTGAACCCGACCAGATTATCGAGGTTGGCGTGTTGGCGACCCGAGGCAAACTCTCGGCACAGCAGCGTTGGCAGCCAACCATGGATTGGCTGTCTGAGCGTATTCCGGGCAAGCACTTTGTCCTCAAGCCTTTCAACTTGGAAGAGATGGCCGAATCGGTGAAAGGGGTCACGGTCGATTTCGTTATTACTAACCCAGGTCAGGCGGTTCGCTTAGGACGACAGTATGCGCTCTCTTGGATGGCGACCATGACCAGTCATAACTTCGAAGAGCCAAGTTCTAACAATACCCGCAGTATTGGTTCTGCTTTAGTGGTAAGAAGAATGTCGCCCTATATCTCTTTGGAACAACTCAGTGGTAAGCCGATTGCAGCGGTCTCGGAAAATGCATTTGGTGGTTACTTAACAATGCGTTACCAAGTGATGCAAGAAGGGCTTAATCCCAACCACTTTTTTTCCAATACACAGTTCTTAGGTTTCCCTATCGATGCCAGCTTGTACCAACTGCGAGAAGGGCACATTGAAGCGGCTGTGGTACCTGCTTGTTTGGTCGAAAGCATGATCAGTGAAGGCTTGCTGGTGGCGGGTCAGTATCGCGTTATTGGTAATCAAGCGCCTGAAGGCTTTCGATGCCAAGTGTCTACGCCTCTGTATTCCAACTGGTCGTTTGCCAAAACAGAGCGAGCCTCTTCGGCATTAGCTAAGCAAATGAGTCAGGTGCTGTTTTCAATGCCAAAGAGCAGTGTACCAGCCATTGCTGCGAATGCATCGGGTTGGACGTCACCGACAAGTTTGCTGTCAATCGACAAGCTTTATCAGCAACTCGACATGCACCCACTGCAACAACCTTGGTGGAGAGAAGCGTTAATCTGGCTTAAATACAATCAACAGTGGGCTTGGGCGTTCTTTATTTTTGTCGTGGTACTGAATGCTTACCACTTCTGGTTAGAGTACAAATTCAGCCGCAGTAAAAAACAGTTAGAAGCGACGCTACATAAGCTGAAAAGCAAGAGTGAACAGCTGGAACATTCGCAACGTATCGCGGTGGTTGGTGAACTGGGAAGCAGCTTGGCACACGAGATTAATCAGCCTTTGGCAGCTATTCGGAATTATAGCGAAGGTGGTTTACTGCGGATTTCGAAGAACAAACCGCTGACTGACATAGAGCCTGTATTTGAGAAGATCCAGTCGCAAGTGGACCGTGCTGATGCGATCATCCAGCGCTTAAGAAACATGATCAAAAAACGCTCATCAGATAAATCTCAAACTGATATAGAAGCTCTTCTTACAGATACCATCGAGCTACTGCAATTTCGATTACAGAAACACAAGATAACCATTGAACGTTATGTCGTGGGTAAACCTATCACGCTACATGTTGACCCCGTCGGATTGCAGCAGGTGGTTGTAAATTTGATCAACAATGCGACGGACGCGTGTAATGCTCAGATGCATCGCGAACAAAGCGCTACGTCTGATATTGGTAACAAAAACAACGAACCACCAACAATTAAAGTGATTACCGAGTATCAACCGGATAAAATGATGCTGTCGGTTATCGATAACGGCACGGGTTTAGATTTCACCGAACAACAAGTCACTCAAGCCTTTGTGAGTAGCAAAGAAAATGGCTTGGGTTTAGGGCTTGCGATTTGCCAAGATGTGATTGAAGACCACAGTGGCCAAATGGCCATCAAATCATTGACTCCTCATGGCTGTCACGTCGCAGTGACGTTACCTTTTTCTCTTTCAAATGATTCATAAGGAATCTTGTTATGTCTGAACTTCATCAAACGTTACCGGTCTATGTGGTTGATGACGATGAGTCGATGCGTGACTCATTGGTGTTCCTATTGGAAGAGCATGATTTTATGGTGTCAGCCTATGAAGATGGCCCAAGCTTTCTGGATTCAGTGGATTTGAGTGCGCCGGGGTGCGTGGTGTTAGACAGCCGAATGCCTGAAATGAGAGGGCAACAAGTTCATGAATTGATGGTGAAAGCGCAGAGCCCACTGTCGGTGATCTATCTGACGGGCCACGGCGATGTGCCAATGGCGGTAGAGGCTCTACAAGCCGGTGCGGTGAACTTCTTCCAAAAACCGGTTAAGGGCAGCGAATTGGCTCAGGCAATCAAACAAGGGCTAGAGGCTTCTGAAAAGCACTTACACATGAACGTGCATCGCCAAGCGTATGCGTCGTTAACTGAACGCGAAATAGACATACTAAAGCAGATCATTGATGGCAAACGTAACCAGAAAATTGCCGATGAATTATGTATCGCGATGAGAACGGTGGAAGTACATCGAGCGAGTTTGATGAAGAAGTTTTCGGCGAAGACGGTTGCCGAGTTGGCTTACATATACGGTCAATTGACCTAGGCATAGAGCTATTTTTGTATGCCATTTGAACTAAAGCTGTATGAAGGTTGTACGAAACTATTGATTGGAAAACATCAAGTTCGTCACCAAGCTTTAGGACTTTCCTGATGAAAGGCAGCCTTCATCATTTATTTATATTGAAGCAAGATCACATCGTCTATGGACTGCATACGGATTGAAACCCCTAGGCTTCTTATCGCAATGTAATCCTGAGATACTGAACTAAGTTCATTTTAAGGCGGAACGTGCCAGTAACTGCACTTTTCCCTGTAATTCGAAACATAACATTCACTATGGGTAGAACACACTCTCAACGTCGAGTCTTGTATCTGCTGAGTTAGGTTAAAATATTCTATGAGTACAATGGGAATCGCAATTGGTGCGACGGCTCTTTCGTTAATACTTGTGGCCGTATGGCTGGTTTCTTTGTCGTTAAGAAAGCAGCGAGTGGAACAAGAACGTAAAGCTCGTGCTGTCGCTTACCGGAAGGCGATTGAAAAAGCACGCATCCAAGAGCAAAAAGAGCGTAACTTCAAAGCCGAAACCGGCCATGTTCCATCGATTTTGTATTTGGCGAAAGAGGCTGAACGTAACAATATTAAGGAAGCCCTATATTGGTACGATAAAGCCGCGCATTTAGATAATGTCACCGGCATGTACGGCATTGTACGCATGAGTATGAAGCGTAAAGAAGACTTAATTTTAAGAGAAAAAGCCAACTTTTGGCAGCTCGCTATTTCAGCTTTAGATAACGATATGGTTGCGAAGTTTGAGATGGGTAAAGCGCTCGTTTTTGGTCGCGGAACCGATAAGAATATCCCCAAGGGTTATACCTACATCGAAGAGTCAGCGACGGGCGGAAACACCGAAGCGATGCTGTTTATGGGGGAGTGGTGTCTAGACAGAGAAAACCCAGATTACTCAGCCGAAAGCTCATTCGAGTGGTACCAAAAGGCCGCAGATAAAAACAACTTAGACGGAAAAATCAAACTAGGTTTGAGTTATTTGAATGGTGTTGGTGTGGAGCCCAATCATGGTGAGGCTGTTTACTGTTTTGAGACTGCCGCGGAAAAGAACAGTGCAGAAGCCATGTTTAGAGCCGGTGAAGCTTGGATTGACCATGGTGAACACGGTAATGCGATTGCCTATATTTGGTTGTTTTTGTCCGCTCATTTTGGTTATTCAGAAGCAAAACAGTTGAGGGATAAAGTTGGGGGTGAACTTGGGGTTGATGCTGTCGTAGGGTTGCAGGCTCTCACGAAACCAATCATGACCAAATTGACTCAAGAAGCCGTCACCAAACATTCGGTTATTAAGGCGTTGAATAAACTCTACAAACGTAACATCCCGATCCCTAAAAAGGTGAAAGAGGTTACTGAAGAAGAGGAAATTGACGAGTCGAATGTGCAAGGCAGCGATGTTGAAATGAGTTTCGAGATGAAAACCCCGAACTCCAACCCAGAGCACAACCAACAATATTCTCCAGAGCAACACGCAGCGTCCCAAACGGGTTCGGCTCAAAGCACAGATAATGCATCGTCACCAGCGCCTAGCAGTGCGTCTTTAGACTTTAGCCAAACCAATTGGAGTAACAAAAATTAAGTCAGTAGCTTGATGAGATGAGCGTTCGAGCGAGTTGAACTCTCATTTAGGTCAGCTCAGCTTATTTTAGTCACACTCCATTGGAGACGGGACACTCTGAGTTAGGAATGACAGGATCAAAAAAGGGAAGCGAATGCTTCCCTTTTTATTTGTGTGCTATTTGCTTTTAGAGCTTAGAGCTTAGA
>NZ_JBFRPK010000077.1:0-4610 GCF_041471965.1 Vibrio sp. 10N.261.51.A3 | reverse complement strand
AGAGCTTAGAGCTTAGAGCTAAAGCCTAATACCAAGAGCTGTTAAGCTTTGTTTTGCTCAGCTTTACATACAGCCGCAGTGAACACTACGTCAGTTGAGCTGTTAAGCGCTGTTTCAGCAGAATCTTGAATCACACCAATGATGAAACCAACCGCTACAACCTGCATCGCTACATCGTTTGAGATACCGAATAGGCCACAAGCTAGAGGAATCAGTAGCAGTGAGCCACCGGCAACGCCTGATGCACCACATGCTGAAATTGCAGCAACAAGGCTTAGTAGAATCGCAGTGAAGATATCAATCTCAATACCCATTGTGTGTACAGCTGCAAGCGTTAACACAGTGATGGTGATTGCAGCACCTGCCATGTTGATGGTTGCGCCTAGAGGGATTGATACAGAGTAAGTATCTTCATCTAGCTCTAGCTTCTTACAAAGGTTCATGTTCACTGGGATGTTTGCAGCGCTTGAACGAGTGAAGAATGCCGTTACACCAGACTCACGAATACATTGCAGTACAAGTGGGTATGGGTTCTGTTTTGTCTTTACAAAGACAAGCAGTGGGTTAACGACAAGAGCAATGATCAGCATTGAGCTTAGTAGAACCGCTAGTAGTTGACCGTAGCTTGCTAGTGCATCGAAGCCCGTTGTTGCGAATGTAGTCGAAACAAGGCCGAAGATACCGAATGGCGCAAGACGAATAATGAAGCGAACAATGTGTGAAACACTGTGGCTAAGGTCTTCGAAAACCGCTTTGGTTGTTGCAGATGCGTGGTGCAGTGCAAGACCAAGACCGATAGCCCAAGCAAGAATACCGATGTAGTTAGCGTTCATTAGTGCGCTAACTGGGTTATCTACAAGCTTGAATAGAAGCGTATGAAGAACTTCTGCAATACCTTGAGGAGGGTTAGCACCTTCAGCGCCAGCAACCAGTGTCAAAGTGGTTGGGAACATGAAGCTCAGTACTACAGCAGTTAGTGCTGCAGAGAACGTACCAATCAGGTAAAGCACAATGATTGGACGCATATGAGTATGCTGACCTTTCTTTTGGTTTGCGATAGAAGCTGCAACAAGAATGAATACTAAAATTGGGGCAACAGCTTTCAGAGCACCAACAAACAGACTACCTAATAGGCCTGCATCTTGAGCTGCTGAAGGAGAAACCATGGCGAGAACGACACCGAAAACAATACCAGCAAGGATCTGTAGAACGAGATTTCCACGAGCGATGCGGGCGAGCATGTTGTGATTTTGCATAAAATACCTGCAATTGTTAATTTATTATAGTGATGTATTTTTTTATAAAGTTGTACCAAATCCAACTATACACTAGTGGAATGGGCGGTCATATTAGCGGGATCTAAGAGGGTGTCTAGGAATAGTTTACTTTTAGGGTGATTGTTTGCGCCATGTGGTGCTTTTGGAGCTAAATGTTAAATTTTTGTGCTTTTGTTGAGGTGTAAGTCTGCTGAATAATGTTCCATTGGCTTAATGTTCTAGTATTTATGGTGTGTAAACCATTACTGATAAAAACATTGTGTTCGGAAATAGCTGCCTAAACTTGTATAGGTAAAAAAGCCACTTCAACAGACATCATAGACATCACCTGCTTTGCTTAATCTACGTTGGTGCATGACTTGCCATGTTTTGTCTTCATCTAATCTTTCTATCGGCATTCCCACCTACTTAAGCAGCGTTAGCTGTGAATTTCATCAGCTCTCCTTAATAGCGTCAGGCTACTGAACTTAATACCTTGCTACTTTGATATACCGCACACCTTATCTGGTAATTTATATCAACATGTTATTTTATATGACGTAATTTATCTAAAATTTCCGTTGTAAGTGGGTGGCATATATCCTGTGTTGGTCTTAATTTACAAGAGTATGAGCAATGAGTTTAATCAGTATCCCTTATGTAGAGACCTCTGCAGATACCGTTTTACATATAGCAGCCGCTATCGTGCTGATCAGCACCATAGCGGCTGGCCTGTTCGGTTTTTGGAAGCTTCACGAGATCCCTATTCAAAAGGCTCATAAGACTGACCACCATCAGATAGGGTTGATTACCGCGCTCACTTGGATTGGCTTCATTTGGCACTGGGTGTGGGTGCTCGCCATTATCATTGCTTTTGTAGATTTTGAAAAAGCCATTATCCGACTGCGTGATTTATGGAATTCTCCGGCTCAAGTTAATCAATCAGAGGATGTCTAAATGTTAGAAGGTTTAGCGGTTTGGTGTTTGTTCATCTATTTATTAAGACTTGTTGGCATGCCTTGGAACACAGGGACGAAAGCATTCGCTTATCTAGGAGGCAGTGGTTGGTTGTTATTTGTGTGGGTAGGATTAATTAACTATACACCAATGGATTTGTCGGGAGGCTCTGTGGTGCAGTCTCCTCACATTCAGCTTCGCCCAACCTCAACCAATGTCTCGGGTAAGGTCGACCAGATTTATATCACCCCTAACCAACGCATTGAGAAAGGGCAGTTAATCTATGAGATTGAAAACGAGCCTTATCAAATTGCTTATGAACAAGCGAAGATTTCGCGCGACTCGGCAAACGTAGCGGTTAGCACTGCGGCTGAAGAAGTAAAAATCGCTGAATCCAGCTATCAGGCAGCGTTACATGATTTTGAAATGACACAAAGTGAGCTTTCAGCTGCTCAGTCAAATAGAGACTTACAGAAAAGAACGTTGATGCGTTATCTTGAACAAAACCGAGTCGTGCGTAATACGATCACTGAAAGCATGATTGATAACCAGCAAACGGTCGCTGATTCTGCTGTGTACACTGTGGCCAAGCTTGAGTCACAGCTGAGCAAAAAGAAATCTGATGTAGAGAAAGCCAAGCTACAAATAACCAAAGCGGAACTCTCGGTTGAATCCCGTCAGTCAGACTTTAACGAAACAATTCAGAAGGTGAATAAAGCAAAATGGGATCTTGATAGCACCAAGATTTATGCACCCGCTGATGGCTTTGTGACTAACTTTATTCTTCGTGAAGGTCAGCTTGTTTCTAGAGTTCCACGATTGCAGATGTACACCAACGAGAAATACGTATTGATGAGAGTGAATCATCAAGCTATTAGAAATGTTAAACCGGGTCAATTGGCTGAATTTACAACGCCAGTTTATCCAGGGAAAGTATTCACGGCAGAGGTTGAAGGTATTATTGAAGCAACCGGCGAAGCGCAAAGTAACTTGCTTGGCTTTGACCAGAATGTTCGCTCTACGACAGGCAAGAACCTACAAAACAAACATCACTTTGTTAGGTTGAAAGTCTTTGAACCTGAAGGCTATAGCGTACCAGTCGGCTCGGTTGGTTTAGCTTGGATTAGCGGAGAAAAGCCAACAGAGCTTATGGCGTTTCTTGATGTAATACGTGGAATCATTTTACGTATGAAGTCGCAGCTCTACTACTTCTACTCTTTCTAACAGAGAGTTGGACTCAGAATCTGCGGCCTAGTTGAGCGTTACTCTATTTATAGCAATGCAACACCGACGGTAAATCTCGTAATCGTGTTGTTGAGATGACGATAAAAGAGAACTAAATCAGCTATGTTAATTTTCACATCCGCAAAGTGGTGACACTCTGCGGATGTTTTATTTTATTCCAATGATTTGAGATATTGCTTGGGTGTCATGCCTCGATGCTTCTTAAACATATGCGTAAAGCTATCGAGATGGTTATACCCTAAACTGCTTGCAACTTCTTCGACTGGTATTGATTGGCTTAGCATTTTGACCGCTTTGTTGCTTAAGACAAAACCACACATTTCGGTAAAGTTGTGGCCATATTTATGGAATCTACGTTGAAACTGCTGAATTGATAGGCCCAACAGGTTCGATACTCTTTCGAGTGTCGGTAAACCAAAATGACATGAGTAGTTGATGGCTTCATAAACTAACTTAGTGTCATCGCTAGGATCGGGCATGTTTAAACATCGGTCCAAATCCTCAAAATTCAGCGAAAAGGTTTGCTTGGTATCTTGATTATCAGCCAGGTTTGCCAAGCGTAAGCTGGAATGAAACCAGATCTCTGTTTGATGATGATTCCACGCGACATCACAGCCAAAATAATCTTGATATAGTTTCTCATCCGCACGCTCTCCTGAAAGTAGTACGCGCATCGGAGCAAAGTCTGCCCCAAGGTATTTTTTCAATATTTTTGACATCAAAACAGCGACTCTAATACTGTCATGAACGTCTAAGTGTTCTGCATCATACTGATTGTTGTAAGTCCACTTGATGATAGACCCCGCAGGTGCAGCAACCCAAAAAGCACCGGATTGAATACACCCCATGCCGTAATTTACCTTTCTTATCGTCGACATTAAGTCATGACCAGAGAACATCCATTGGCCTAATCCGCCCAAGTCTTCGACCCGGAAATGGCGCACAGCCTCGAGCATAAAGTTTGGATTTTTTGTATAGCATTCGAGTTCTTCATAAAGCTGAAATACCTCAGAAATGGGCAACAGGTTCATTGTGTGATTAAACGCGGATTGGGGAATTGTCTGTGGGGAGATTGGATCTGAATAATATTGATTACATACGTTGTAATACAAATTCATCAGGCTATTTACCCTTCATAGACAGGATCTTAAG
>NZ_JBFRPK010000076.1:24181-24405 GCF_041471965.1 Vibrio sp. 10N.261.51.A3 | reverse complement strand
GAGATATCGAAGCTGATATCGATGTCACCGTTGAAGTTCTCATCTGGCGTGATGGTGAAGCTGCCGTCATCATTAGCTACAACCGTCGCATCTCCACCAACCGTAAGGTCGCTAGCCGTAAGGTCATCGCCCTCTACGTCAGATGCTTGTGATAGCAATTGCTCTTGGCTTAAACGGATAGAACCGTCTTCATCGATTGAGTACGCTAGGTCACCAGACACTGG
>NZ_JBFRPK010000076.1:0-23321 GCF_041471965.1 Vibrio sp. 10N.261.51.A3 | reverse complement strand
ATTGAAGTTCTCGTTTGGCGCAAAGGTGTAAGTACCATTACCGTTATCAGTAAGGATACCGTCACCGCCATCGTAGGTCACACCTTCAACAGTTAGGTTGTCGCCTTCAATGTCCGTTGCGCCTGTTAACAGGTCTGCATCAGTGAAGATGAGTGTGCCGTCTTCTTCAACGCTGAACTGTTGATCTTGAGGGACTGGCAGGTCGTTAACTGGGTTAACCGTTAGGTCAGCTGATGCTTGAACCGTATTGGTGCCATCAGAGATATCGAAACTGATATCGATGTCACCATTGAAGTTCTCATCTGGCGTAATCGTGAAACTGCCATCATCGTTTTGAGTAACGGTTGCATCACCGCCAACCGTTAGGCCGCTAGCAGTCAGGTCATCGCCTTCCACGTCAGAGGCTTGAGAAAGCAGCTGCTCTTGGCTTAGACGGATAGAACCGTCTTCATCGATTGAATAAGCTAAGTCACCAGACACAGGCGCATCATCAACCGCTGTTACGCTTACGTCGATGTTTGCTGACACCGTATCGGTGCCGTCAGACACATCAAAACCGAAGTTTACGTCGCCATTGAAGTTTTCATTTGGCGCAAAGGTGTACGTACCGTTGCCATTGTCAGTAAGGATACCGTCGCCACCATCGTAGGTCACACCTTCAACCGTTAGGTTATCACCTTCAATGTCGGTAGCGCCTGTTAACAGGTCGGCATCAGTAAAGATTAACGTGCCGTCTTCTTCAACACTGAATTGTTGGTCTTGTGGAACAGGTAAATCATTTACTGGGTTAACCGTCAGGTCTGCTGAAGCTTGAACGGTATTGGTGCCATCTGAGATATCGAAGCTGATATCGATGTCGCCATTGAAGTTCTCATCTGGCGTAATCGTGAAGCTGCCGTCATCATTAGCTACAACCGTTGCATCTCCACCAACCGTAAGGTCGCTAGCTGTCAGGTCATCGCCTTCAACATCTGACGCTTGCGATAGCAATTGCTCTTGGCTTAAACGGATAGAACCGTCTTCATCGATTGAGTACGCTAAGTCACCAGACACTGGCGCATCATCAACCGCTGTAACACTCACATCGATGTTGGCAGAGACCGTATCGGTGCCATCTGACACATCGAAGCCGAAGTTTACGTCGCCATTGAAGTTTTCGTTTGGCGCAAAGGTGTAAGTCCCGTTGCCGTTGTCGGTCAGGATACCGTCGCCACCATCGTAGGTCACACCTTCAACCGTTAGGTTGTCACCTTCAATGTCTGTCGCACCAGAAAGGAGGTCAGCGTCGGTGAATACAAGAGTTCCGTCTTCCTCGATTTCAAACGTTTTATCTTCAGGAACAGGCGCGTCATTAATCGGGCGTACCGTTAAATCAATTGCGCTGCTAATCGTTTCTTGGCCGTCACTGATGTCGAAAGTAAGGTCAAGTTCACCATTAAAATCAGCTGAAGGAACAACGGTGAAAGTACCATCACCATTGTCTTGAACTGTTGCATCATCACCAACTTGAACGTTAGAAGCAACAAGCTCGTCCCCATCTACATCACTTGCGTATTCGAGTAATTGTTCTTGAGTGAATGTTATGGAGCCATCTTCATCCATGATGTAAGCCAGATCTTGTTCAGCTTCTGGCGCATCATTTTCACTTTCCACTTTGATTTTAAACGTTTCGCTTACCGTTTCAGAATCAAAGTCATCCTCTACTTCGCTAATGGTCTCTTCGTCAGAAGCTTGAACATCAACTGCAAACGTCTCTTCTACTGTTTGTGAATCTAGCTCATCACCAACTTGTTGGTCACCCGACTCTGAAGATGTCGCACTCGGCGCTGCTGAAGTACGCGCAGCTTGGCCTTGTTCTTCATTACCTTCAGCGTCTACACCACCTGTCGCAGCCTCTGCGATATCACCACCTACAGCTTGTGCGCCCGCTCCAGCACCGCCACCACTGCCAGCAGCGTTATCCGAGCCAGCTTCAGAAGCGGCTCCACCAACTACATTGGATTGTGCAGCGTCTGAATCTCCATCACTTTCTGGCGTCTCTTCTTGCACAGCCGCACCAGAAGCAGAGGCATCTTCAGCATTACCTGCACCACTCGGATTTTCGTCTAAAGCCTGGTTAACTTCGTCTGCCGCATCCGCATTTTCAGCACCCGTCGCTATTGTCGACGCAATCGTGTTTTGTTGATTTTGTTGATTCTGCTGTTGGGAGGGCGTACCCGCGTCGTTCGTGTCCGTTTGTTCTACCGCGTCATTTAGATCTTCATTTTGGTTATTTTGGTTATTTTCGCCTGCCATTACAGCCTCCGTTGCTACTAGCTAACTGATCGTATTTATAGAGGCATTAAAGGACATCATTTTGAAAAACCAATTTTTTATACAACATTTTTCATAATTTCTTTTTAAAGAGAAAGAATCAAAAAAAATTTGAAAACTGCCTTTAAAGATCCTTAGTTATTGTGATTAAAGCAATTAAGGCAGTGGAGCGATGATAGACATGACGAATTTGTTGCGCTCGGTCGACAACAACCACAAAGGGCTGCAATTGCTATTAGGCGACTTTTACAATGACTTTTCTGACGCAGCCCTAAATATAGAAGCGCTTCATAACGGTAATCATTTTGATGAACTCAATAGTTACTCAAAACGATTGAAGACCATCTTAACGTTGCTTTGCGACCAAGACCTTCCGCCAAAAATGGCCAAATTGGAATACTTGAGTAGACACGAGTTTCCTGCGCCGGAAGATCTAATAGAGGATGTAAAAACTGAATTGCACAACGTCAATCGACAAATCAACCACTTGTTGGATATTAAGGAAGTAATAGATGGCAAGTAACCGAGGTCAGTCATGAGCAATAACCAAATAGAACATCACCTCAGAAAAGCACTCGTTTCCAATAACGAGGCTTCTAAGGTCACAGCTGATGACACTATTGTGCTTGCTAGTGCCATGACCAGCGTTCACAAAACGTTGCTCATTATATTCTTGCTCGCTTTGGTCGCTATTGCGGTGGCGTCACAAGCACGTATCGATATTGTTGTTTCTGTACGTGGCGAACTGCTATTGGAATCGGATGTTGAGAAAGTTCAGCATTTAGAAGGCGGGATATTAGAAGAATTGTTAGTCAGAAAAGGGGAAGTCGTTTATGAGGGCCAACCTATCGCTCGAATACGCTCACTTGACCGTAACACTCAACTTGATACCGTCAATACTGAAATTATTCAGATAGAGCTCGATAAGATTCGTTATGAAAGCTTACGCGACATGATAGAGCCTAACTTCGACGCTTTCATTGAGAAATACCCTGAGCAAGTTCAGGTCAACATGAATACCTGGAGACAAGAATTCTCTAAAAACCGTTCAAATGAAGAACTCATTACACACGATATTAAGCACAAGAACTCGTTGATCAGTTCAATGTTAAAGCGTCGCAAAAGTTCAGAGAATCAACTCTCTCTGATACGTAAGCAGCTCAACATCAAAAACACCCTCTATAAAGAAGAGATGGCGTCTTATGTCGACGTTCTTAACATGAAAGTACAAGAGTCGAATATGGTGCGTGAGATTGAGAACCTTGACGAATCTGTGATGAATGAGCGTTTCCAACTCGACAAACTGGAAAAGCAACACCGTGACTTGGTTGAGAATCGAAACTCTGAGTACCAAGCACAAATCATTCAAGCGAACAAAGACCTCAAGCTAAAGCGAATCTTACAACCGCAGCATTCCGACAAGGTTGATCGCCTAGTCGTCTACTCGCCAGTCGATGGTGTGGTCGATAAACTTCACTTCAATTTCCGTTCTGCTGTGATTCCGCCAGGAGAAAGTATCGCCGATATTGCCCCAATAAATAATTCGTTACACGGTGAAGCGAAGATCCCACGTAAAGACATGGGATTTGTCGAAATTGGTCAGGCAGTGAAAGTAAAAATGGATACCTATAACTTTGCAAAATACGGGTTTGTTGAGGGAACCATCGCCTCAATCAGCCGTTCATCATACGAAGAAGAAGACGCTGAATTCTATTTAGCTGAGATTGAAATTGACCGAAACTTTCTTGAACGAGGAGGCACTCAATACAAGTTATCACCTTACATGGAGTTTACCGCTGATGTGAAAACAGGCTCGCGTCGCGTGATCGAATACGCTGCGAAACCGGTGATGTCAGCCATCGAGGATGCTTTCGATGAGAGATAATCAATGAGCGGTAAACCTTCGTACAATATTTCCATACCCGCCCTACGTCTAAGCATACTATTTAGCGTGGTATTGGCTGCGCTCGCTTTCTATTTATACTTTTCTTGGTCAAAAATAGATTCAGTCGCACAAGTGCAAAGCGCCCCACTGCTCATACAAGCCCAGAAGCTTAATCAGACCATAGAACAAGATATTCAAACTCTGCAACAGTGTTTAAGTACCAACACTTGCGGCACTAACGAATTCAACCTGGTTAACTTGAAGCTTGAAATTAATGAATTTCGCTCTTTAGCCTCGTTGAACAAAACCGAGTTCAGCTTGGTTGGGGCAACTGAATACACACAACTGGAATTGGCGATTAATCGTTTCTCCGATAGCGCAAAAACACGTAACGACGTATTAGGCTTGTACCTTTCATTGACCAATAACTATCTGCAGATGGACGACAACTATCGCACCATGTTTAACAACCATGCAAATGACTTAATGTCAGAAAAAAACGAGTTCTTTATCTGGTTGTTTATGGTGGTCGTGATATTGGCTGTGATTACGATTCTATCCAACTCAGTTGCTATGTTGAAGCTAAAGAAATCCAGTTCTAACGAACGCGAAATCGACTATGAATTCGATGCCCTGTATCAAGAGCTGAAGCAGCTAGATTTACAACGTCTTGAAGAGCTTCTTAATGAAGTTAGCATCAACCCCAAGCAGCGTCAGATTTACTCTCATCTCAAACTTATTTTCAGTAAATTAGAAGACCAAAAGCGCAATAACGATCTCTACAAACAGTTGTATGCGCTGATCGGTTATGAGATTCGCGGAATTACAAACACCATCAACGGTGGTGTCCAATATCTGGTTCAAGAAACCGATGAAAACGGCGTGTTGATGGCGAACGATATTACCTCTGCGTGTAGCACACTATCTGAGTTAGCAGAAAACTATAATCGCTTGATATCACAGGGTACGGAAAGCAAGTCGAAAGAGTTCTCTTTACTGAGCGTGTTATCTGAATTAATGATTCATATCAGTGCCAAAGTACAACGTAATGAAAGCCAACTTGACTGTTTTATCTCTGACAACTTACCGAATCGTGTTGCAGGCCAATCCACCAGCTTATTCTGGATACTGTTCCTTCAACTTTCTAACGCTATTCAACTCAAATCAAATAAGAAGCTGTTTGTGACGATTGAATCGGGTGCGGCTTCTGACATGGAAAACACCCGTGTCACCATCAACCTCAATTTCTTATCAACGCTGGATGTCTCTGTTGCCAAGCTCAATAAACTCCATTGGAGCGCACACAAAGATCATACTGCGAACACAGATGACTTAGCGAAAAGCGTTCTGAAGGATTACGGATATTACGAGAGTCACTGGTTCCAATCAGGGGCTCAGGAACGTTTCCAGATTGAACTGGATCTTAAGGCTAAGAACTTCCACACAGAGAAAACTCGCTTTGATGGCAAGCGTTTACTCTTGTGTGCAAATACTCAAGTTCGTATCGATGTGATGAAGAAAATGCTCAGTAACTTGGGGCTTGATATCACCGAGATTCGCACTGCAAATGAGCTTTTCTCTGCGGCGAAAACGTTCGGTGATTACGATGCGATAATGTTGACCGATACCTTTGAACCCAACAAACTGCCGTCGTTGAGTAAGACGGTGAAATCTCAGCTTAAGAACCACCCAAACACCAAGTTACTGTTGTCAGTAACCAATACTCAGCAAGCACAAGAATGTCATAGCTTCGTCGACAAGATCATCAACTCACCAGCCATCCCCTATGAGTTTATTCCTAACTTACTCACCATTATGGAAGCAGAAGCATCGGAAGAGCAGATGGAAAACAGCTCATTCCTTATCGTAGAGGATGACCGAGTTCAGCAGATTTTACTTAAACGGATTCTTACCAAACAAGAATATGAACCAGACATGGTTGGCGATGGCGCTGACGCAGTGAAACACTTCATGAATAAACGTTCAGACATCATTTTCATGGACTGCATCATGCCGGGTATGGGCGGCATTGAAGCCACAAAACGTATTCGCCAGTTTGAACAAGAAAACGAGAAGAACCCTTGTACCATCATAGGTGCAACCGCATTGACCAGCAGTAACGAACACCAGGCTTGTATCGAAGCCGGAATGGATTACGTGATCAGCAAACCTTATAAAAGTGACCAAATAATCAAGGTGATCAACAAGTATGTGGCGGTACAAAAACTTAACTAGCAGCATTATGGCTGCGCTTGCTTTAAGCACGACACCTTCGGCATCGGCGACTACCCTGCTTGAGGCGGTAGAACTCGGCCTGCAAAACAACCTATCCCTTCGCGCCAGTGATAAAGGTGTGGAAGAGAACGAATACAACATTGGGATCAGCCGATCTAAGTTTCTGCCTTCACTCAATGGTGCTGCCGATACCACATGGAACGAGAATGAAACCTTGCTATCGAGCGTTCCCGATAAAACCTCTAGCTATAACTCAAACAGTTACAGCCTTTCTCTTTCGCAATCCATATTCAATCTTAGTGACATTTTCAAATATGGGACAGCAAAACTCGACTTCAATATCGAAGAGATTAAACACGAGAACAAAATCCAAAGCACCATTTCGGAAATCGGTTCTCAATACTTTGAGTATTTGAAAAACAACGCCCAAATCAAAGCGACCAAGGTTGAGCTTAAATCGTCCGAAACGCGCGAACATCAAATGCGACGTAATGTAGAGCTTGGTAACACCGCAGCCAGTGAGCTTTACGAAGTGATCGCTCAGAAAGAAGGCGTGTCGAACCGATTGAGAACCTTGCAAAAAGATCGACGTGTCATTATCAACGGGCTCTCTATTCAAATTCAATACCCTATTACTCCGTCGCAAGACATATACGAAAGCGTGCCTTTAAAAGAGATAAACGAAACAGAGCAACGCTCGATCATGGATCAGGCGTTAAAGCTCAATAACGATTTATTGGTAGCAAAGAAGACCGTAGAGAGAAGCCGCAGAAGCTTAAAAGAGAGCGGTACGAATTTCTTACCGACCGTGTCGCTTTCAGCCAGCTATCGACACGATGATGCCAATAATTTCGACAGATTAGATCCAACAGCGACAGGCGAAAGTAACTCAACCAGTGTTGGCTTAAACCTCGCCGTGCCTATCTTGTCCGGTGGTTCTGATTACTATGGTTATCAGAAATCATCAACGGCCATCGAGCGTACTGAACTGCTTTACCAAGATGCGCTTTACACCACACGTAACAGCGTGAATACCTCCGTGCTCAACATTAACGATTTCTCGCAATCTATAAGCAGTTACGAAAACATCATTCGCGCCAACTACGCGTCTTATAAAGGGATCCAAAGGGCCTACCAATTAGGCACGCGTACCATCACCGACTTGCTGGCGGCGGAAAGTAAACTGTTCAGCGCGTTAAGAGACTACGAAAGCGCACGATACGACTACATCATCGAGACCATCAAGCTTGAGCAAATTAAAGGCATACTCTCGATTCAATCTATCGAAAACGTGATGCAATTAATGAGCGATATTGAAGGTCGCGACAATCAAGATTTGGTGCCGAAACATCTTATCTCAACGGATTCATTGAGGAAAGGAGGCCGTAATGCAAACTGAGCAATTTTCGCAAAAGATCAACATGGCAGATAAGTGTTATCTGACTTTCTCAACGATAATATCGACCCTGTTTGGTTTGGTACTGCCCTTCTCTATTCTGATCATTTTTGACCGAGTGTTACCCAACCAAGCACAAGATACGCTGTTCTTATTGTTCGCGATTATTTTGATTTCCATCTTCCTCGACTACCACTTAAAAAGTCAGGAAGAGAAGATATCTTCCGTCATCATGAGGCAGTTTGAAACCAACCTAACCAACAAGGTATTCCAATCCATCTGTTTGGCAGAAATCTCTAAATTCCGTCGTTTGGAGCCAGGCGAATACCTAGAACGAATCTCAACGATTCCTGAACTTAAGACCTTCTTTGGTGGAGAATCGGTTCGAGCGCTTATCAACCTTGCTGTTAGCGTGATTACTATACTTATCATCGGTCTCATCAACATATGGGCTGGTATTACCCTTCTAATTGCCTCGGCCGTCTTAGCGATTTTCGCTTGGAGCCTTTCCAAACAGAAAATTGGTAGCTTGCAGAATAAGTCAGACATCGAAGGGTTAACTACCTCCAAAATCATTGAGATCATCTCTAGCCCGCTTGATATTAAAGCGCGAAACATGGAGTACCGCGTTGAAAGCCTGATGACACAAATGGTCGAAGAGCGTGAAGTGGAGAACATCAAATATGAGCAAATCGAGTCGAACTTTGGCTTGATTTTGGCGCTCATCCAACAGCTATCCATTGCTTGCGTTGTTGTGGTCTTGGCGACTGCCGTAATCAATATGGAATCGAGTCAAGGCATCATGGCCGCGATCATCATGCTAACCAACCGTTACTTTGCGCCATATCAACAGGTAATGAGAACCGCGAGCCGCTGGGAGTTAAACAAACTCCATATCCAACGTATCGCTGACCTCCTTGAATTGGCCGCCTCTGTTGAACACCAACATGAAACAACAGAAGTTGAACGTATTTCGGTTAAGTATTCTGAAAAGCAGCGTATCGAGTTCGAACTCGGACAAGCCTATTTGCTGACAGGGAAAAGTGGTTCAGGTAAGACCCACCTCGCTAACTGTATTACGCGTCAGAACAGTGATAGCAAACTCGATATCATGATTAACGACACGCCTTTGGATGACGTCAATTACAACGTTTGGCGTAACAGTGTTCTGATGGTTGATAAGACCAGTTCGTTCGTAGAAGGGACGATTATCGATAACCTGACCTGTTTCCGACCAAGCTTGAATAACACGGCGTTTGCACTGTGTGAAACCATGAACATCAAAGCGCAAATTGATGGGCTTCCTGCCGGGTTTTATACAGAACTCAAAGGCCATATGCGTAACCCATTCTCTCGCCAAGTTGGCTACGCCTTATTATTAGTTCGTGCCCTGCTCGCCAGTAAGCGTGTATTGATATTCGATGACATCGATTGTGTCTTTGATGAGGAATTTGCGAGAGTCGTTCTCACCAGTACGGCTTATCGCGCCAATGACAAAATATTGATCATCGCCAGCAATAAAATGGACAAACTTAATCACCGCCTCAAACGCGTAAAACTTACCGGAGGTGACCAATGAGTATCCTAGTTGACTTCAATAATGTGCCGCAACGTGTCTTGGATTTTGAATCTAGTGGATACGACGAACGTTACAGTCAATCGCCACTTATTCGTGGTTTGGCCTACACCCTGATAGCACTCGAATGGGAAGGCACACCCGCAATACTCAGCGATGCTTTTATTCCAAAACCCAAAGATGGCGACAGCTTTACAGCAACCATAGAGCGCCTTGGATATCGCTGTGATGTTACTAAACTAAAGACACTCGAGAATATCGATAAGCACCCACACCCATGCTTTATTGAAATAGAGAATCTAAGTGCGATTTTCTTAGGCACCAAAGATGGAAAGTTGCTGCTGTTTGATTACACGAACAACAACACCATTGAATACCCAATGTGTAAAAAGCCCTGCTTGCTGATTGCGATTAGCGAATATTCTCGTCTGTTCCGCGAACCACCTCCGGAATCGCAAGACAGAAGTAATTGGATTAAATACGCTTTCTATCGTTATAACAATGAACTTAAAAGCCTGATCATTCTGAGCTTCGTCATCAGTATTCTCGGTGCATTGCAGCCATTCTTTATTATGAGTGTATATAACTTCGCACTGACTTCGAGCTCCGAAGCCACACTCTATTGGTTAACCTTATTCGCCATTATTGTTGGCTTCTCGGAGTATTTCTTTAAAAAGATGCGGGTAAATATCATTGCCACGTCCGGTAAAGATCTCGCCGTGCACATCTCGCAAGCCGTTATATCTAAGCTGCTGTGGCTACCTTATGCGATGACATCTACAGCTGGGGTCTCTTCTCAGTTAGCGCGTTTGAAAGATATCGATACCTTCCGACGCTTGGTGACCGCAGAATCAACGCTTAGCTATTTTGATATGCCGTTTGTGATTGTATTTATCATCGCCATTGCTCTGATGTCTGGTACAGCGGCATTGGTGGTGATGGGCGGCTTAATACTGATGTTAGTGTTCTGTATTTACTCGCGCTATATCTACTCGCAAGCCACATCCAAAAGTTCGCGTGCCAATGCGATGGTTTCGTATCAATGGAATGAAATTCTTCGTGGTATCAAGACTATCCAAGGCCTGCCTTTACTTCGTGTCGTTCAATCTCGATTCAGCGCATCGCATATGCAAAGCACCAGCGATGCAGAGAACGTTGCCGTAACGAACAGTAAGATTCAGGCCGCTGGCGGTAGTTTGATCCAAGTGATTGGCACAGCAAGTATCGTGACTGCAGTTATTGGCGTGATGGAAGGTACTTCTGATGCGGGTGCCATGCTCGCGACCGTTATTCTGGTTTGGAAAGCGTTAGGCCCAATCATGGGTATCTATAACTCAATTTCCAAGTTCCAGTCGATCAAAGCTTCGTCCGCACAGATCAACAATTTAATGTCGATGAATGACGACAAATTAACCTTAGAGAAAAGCCCGCCTATTCGCCTGTTCCAAGGCAGCATCGTGGGCAGCGGTGTCAGTCACCGATACGCGGGAGCAGCAACCGGCTTAACTAACTTGGGGTTCAAAATCCCACCCAGTGCCAAAGTGGTCATTTGTGGCCCTACGGGCTGCGGTAAAACCACCTTAATTTCAATCATTGCTGGGTTAGAAGACCGCTATCAAGGCGCTGTATCTGTCGATGGTTACAACATTAAACAGTTCAATAGCTACCGTTATCGCACGTCGATTAACTACATCCCTTTCAATTTGCATATTTTTGAAGGCTCACTTGAGACCAACTTCATTTTACACAACGGACTGATTCCAACAGACAAGATGCAAGAGATGATCAGCTTCTTCGAATTAGATGAATGGCTTCCGGAAGGCTTGGCTACTCAGTTAAGCGTGGATAAATGCAAAAGTCTTCCGAATGGAATTCAACAAAAACTGCGTCTGGTACTTGGCCTAGGTAACTGTGAGCAATCTCTGATTATCATTGATGAACCGTTCAACGGTGCAGAGCAAGAAAACGCTCAATACTTTAATCGCCTGTTCTCCGATAAATTGTTGAATAAGACCGTGATTTTTTCGACTAACGACCCTGGTTTGATCGCAACATCAAACATGAGTTTAGTGTTAGAGCCGGATGGAAATTTGAAATATTTTGGCTTAACAGACAAATACTTAAACAGCTTAAGCTAAAACCTCAACGCTTAATCACAATTCGCTATTTAGGGAAATGGATATAATTGACAAATTCATAAGCGGGAGGGATGATTCGCCCCAATACCACAGGTAACAAGGAAGAATATGTACACATTCGTTGCAGACAAGCTTGATGTAGCTTACTTATCCGCAATTCCTGAAAACCACCAACTTCAGGAGTGCGATGTACCTGAAGAAGAGATGGAGCTTCGAGAGATCGTTGAGGTTTGGTATGAGTCTGCCTTCCTACCCGCTTTCAATCTTCAGAAAATAGACATTGAGAACAAAGCAGAGCTCACCATCGTACAAATGCACGTATTCAGCAATGATACGAGCACACTCGCCTTCCTACTAAAAAACAGAGTGTATCGCGCCGCACTTAACAGAATGCTCGGTATTTGGACATTAGAACCCTCTGCAAAAACCGTATTAGAGCAACTTCTTTTCGAATTAAGCCTCGATAACAATCGTCCTCATTAGTAAGCTTTTAAAGTGATTCATCAATAAGCATAAAATTAAACAAACTGCCAAACGCTATAAATTACTAATAAAAGAACGCATTTCAAAATAAGCTCTGGAATCACAAGAACTTATACCTCTCCCACACTTACGTAAAATTTACCGTTTCAAAGTTTCCATATCGGCATTTTTATTCTACTGTTTTTATATAACGACAGTTGGATGGATCCTTATATGGCGATTACGGTTTGGAATAACCTTTCAGTCAAACATAAACTCTTTGGCTTAGTTCTACTTCCCATTTCATTATTACTCTTCCTAGCAGGTAGACAGGCTTATATATTAACGACTCAGTTAACCGATTTTGAACGAACCAATCAGTTATCTGTCTATCTTCAAGATATTTCTATTTTGTATAGAAGTACCTTAGCCTCTAGCCCTGAAGAGTTTGCTACTCAAAGCAACCAAGTAAAGGCAGAACTTAAAAACCTGTCTCCCATCATTTTTTTAGACGCATCTGGTGAAATGAATCAACTTGTTGCCGATTTCAGCGAAGCGACCTTATCGACGATGCAAGTGACTGACACTTACGATAAATTGGATGCCCTCGAATGGCAGAGCGATTTATACAAGCAACTGTTACTTGAAGTAGAGAAAGTCCCTTTTGAAAACACTAAACGTGAAATTCAACAGCACCTCACTGCCCTTCAACAACTTGAGTGGTTGATGTTTTGGTCGAACGAAGAGTTCAAGCTTGGTAGTTCACTGATTGAGATCTTCCAAATCAGCCAAGAGTACGACCCAGAACTCGCCGAACAGATCAAAACCTTGAGTGAAAGACAGCAATTGTTCTTAGAGCGCTTTGTTTCATTGAACGCCAACGAACATCAAGTTTCTTTGATGGTTGAAGTGTTTCGAAATGATGTGTTTGCTCAAAGCCAAGAGATAAGAAGCGCGCTACTCGACCTAAATACAATCAGCCAACTGACGCCACAAGAAGTGTCTGTCGGCTTAGAAGCGATGAGCGCACGGCTCAACTTATTACAAAGCCTTGGCGGCGTAATCAAGCAAGAGTTTCAACAAGAAGTTGAGCAAGCCATCTATGACGCGCAAATACAACGAACCCTGTTTATTTCAATCGTCGCTTTGCTGGCAGCGATTGTTATGGGTTTAACTCTTAGCTTGGCGAGACAAGTCACTAACAACCTTAATTTGGTGTTAGCTTTCTTAAAAAGCGAAAATGATGACACGCGCCCTTCTTTAGATAAATTAATCCAAGGTAAAGATGAACTCAGTCTGTTTGCTCAGCAAGTTGAACGATTGACCATCGAACGAGAGCTCGCGAAAGAGAGATTGACGGTAGCAAAAGAGGACGCAGAGAGAGCCAAAGAGGATGCCGAACACGCGAAAGACAACGCAATACAAGCCAGCAAAGCAAAAAGTAGCTTCTTGGCCAACATGTCTCATGAAATTCGTACCCCGCTCAATGGTGTTATTGGTATTTCGGAAATCCTCGCAGATACGCGGCTTACACCGACACAACGTGACTAT
The DNA here is from genome assembly GCF_041471965.1 of Vibrio sp. 10N.261.51.A3. Lineage (NCBI taxonomy): Bacteria > Pseudomonadati > Pseudomonadota > Gammaproteobacteria > Vibrionales > Vibrionaceae > Vibrio > Vibrio sp. 10N.261.51.A3. The sequence goes on along the minus strand of NZ_JBFRPK010000076.1, from coordinate 9,765 downwards.
GTTGATACGATCGAAACTTCATCCCAACTGCTCCTTAGCTTAATCAACGATATCTTAGACTTCTCTAAAATTGAGTCTGGCATGCTATTAATCAGCCCGCATTCTGCATCGATTAGAGAGTCGATATACGACATCGCCTCTATTGTGGCACCAAAAGCGAAAGAACAAAGAATATCGATTAACGTTGATATCAGCCCAGATACACCAGCTCGCGTGATGATCGACGATCACCGCTTAAGACAGATCCTAATGAACTTTATGTCGAATGCAGTGAAGTTTACGGCTGAAGGTGGCGTAACACTGTCGATCAAAACACTCGAACAATCTGATGATAATGTCACCATTCGATTTGCCGTTCGCGACACAGGTATTGGTATCGATAAACAACAACAGAAGCAAATATTCGAGCCCTTTGCTCAAGAAGATGACTCAACTACACGTCAATTTGGCGGTACTGGTCTTGGCCTCGCCATCAGTACACAGTTGGTCGAACTGATGGGCGGGCAGATTCAGCTCGATTCAGTCAAGGGGGAAGGCAGCTGTTTCTACTTCGACTTAGAATTACCCGTTGACTTGATACTGCCAAAACCAAGTACAGCAACGGCTGATATTTATGTGCTGGGTAACGAAAACATGCTCTCCGAGCGAATCGAGTCCGACCTTAACCTTTATGGTTTGAAGGTTACCGATAAAACGAATGATATAACGGCAATTACAGAGCAGCTCTCCACTCAAAAACACACTAAACCTATTACTGTTGTTTTCGCCGAAGATGACGCATTCCTAGCTAATACCCACGCAGATAACTTAGAAAAGCTGCACCAAAACGGCATCACTATCTGTTTGATACGTTCCTTCTTAAGTGAGCCAGCGGATCTTGGTGACAGCGTTACTGCACAAGTCGCACAGCCCCTACTCGGCTTGCGTTTAATTAAAGCTATTGAGCTTTGTGATACACGAGGTTTGGCGGAACTATCAGAAGCAAGCCAGACATCAGTCGAGATCCAACACAAAATCCTCATCGTTGAAGACAACAAGATCAACCAAAAAATTGCTGGTCTTCATGTCGGTAAAAGTGGTTTTGAATTCGAGTTCGCTAATAATGGTCAAGAAGCTGTGGACATGTTCACCGCTAATCCTCATTACGCGGCGATACTCATGGACTGCATGATGCCGGTTATGGATGGCTTTGATGCAACAAGCAACATCCGAAGAATTGAAAAAGAAACAGAAGCGACGCGACGCATCCCTATCATTGCATTGACCGCCAGTGTCATCGATGACGATATTCAGAGGTGTTTCGACGTTGGTATGGATGACTATGTACCAAAACCATTCAAGTTCGAAATGCTTAAAGAGAAAGTACTCACCGCGGTAGAAGCTATGCCACTACCAGCTTCCTATAAAGCTCAACCTAAGAAACAACCTGCAACTGTCACTCCAATTATCAACGGGGCTGCGACCAAACGTACTTTGCCTGAAGAAGCGGAACAAAACGCAATTCCGAGCAAATCAGAGAGAATCTTGCTAGTCGAAGACAACCGCGTCAATCAAAAAGTAGCTTCTATCATGCTGAAGAAGGCCGGATATGCCTTTGAAATTGCAGACAACGGACAAATTGCCGTTGATATGTACCAGAACGACAGTAGCTTCGACATTATTTTGATGGATTGCATGATGCCTGTTATGGACGGTTTCACGGCAACTAAGGAGATTCGAGAACACGAGAAAAACCAAGGCTTAAGCAAAACTCCTATTATCGCGTTAACCGCCAGTGTTATCGATGATGATATTCAAAAGTGCTTTGATTCCGGAATGGATGGATACGTAGCGAAGCCCGTAAGAAAAGAAAAGCTATTCCATCAAATAGAAAGTGCGACTTGTTAGGAGATACCTCATGGATTGGATTAGAACAATAAAAACACTTCCCCGCAGAGTCATGTTGCCAGTCGCGGTAGGGCTATTAGGAAGCTTGCTTTTTCTAAGCCCTGCTCACGCCGCTGAAGATTATGCCATATTTTCTTTAGACTCCGGATTTGAAGAGATATCAATAAACAAAGCGCGAAAGCTCTATAGAGGGAAAACTAAGCACCTCAATGGCAAACGTGTTGAACTGTCTGATTGGCCTGAGAACAGTGCCGAAAGAGAGGACTTTTATCAGCTTTTGCTTGGAAAAAATGCCGCTCAAATGAATGCACACTGGGCTGGTTTATCTTTTTCAGGAAAAGCGCGTTATCCAAGAGAAATCAAAACGGCGTCAACCGACAGCTTAGTCGACTGGCTTGATGACAAACCAAACCGTATTGGTTACTCCCCACTCTCTTCGGTTCCTCAAAATGCCAACGTTCTCTACGTTATAAGTTCGGAGAAATAATATGAAAAGAATAATTACGTCAGTGTTATGTGCCTCAATGGCCTCTCCGGCTTTTGCGAATATCGAACTTACCGATAATTTATCCTTGAGTGGCTTTGGCTCAACGTCTTGGGCAACATCGGATAACGATAATCCATTAATCATCAACCGCGGTTTTACTGATGAGAGCTGTTACGACTGTGATACCACATTTGGTGTTCAACTCGATTACTTCTACAACTCATTCAAAGCTTCCGTGCAAGTTGTCAAGCCACCCCAATATGATTGGAGTGAGCCGCAGCTAGAGTGGGCTTACTTAGGTTATGAATTTAATGACTTTGATGTCAGCATTGGTCGATTACGACTACCATTATTCCTTGCCTCTGAGTACTACTATGTAGGCCAAGCCTATATGACCGCGAGGCCACCTACAGAGGTGTATAACAGCGTTCTCGGAATCACAGCTTTCAATGGCATAAAAGTGAGCTGGACTCACGATGTCAGTGACGAAGCTACTCTTTTACTTACTCCGTTTATCGGCATAAAAGATAAAAATGACGTAGATTTCAACTCGACTACAAAACTGGAATTTGAAACCAACCGAATGTTCGGTGCCAATCTTCAATTGAGCGGTGAAAACTATCGTTGGAACTTGTCATTCCTCGACTCCAATTTTGATCAAACCGTTTCTGGCACGATTACAATCCCTGGGACTTCGATAACAGCTCCATTCAGTAGCAAACAAGACAACCAACACATTCAACTTTGGTCATTAGGAGCAGAATACGAACTGGGTCAATTTGTTTTGACAAGTGAAGGACAGATCAGTGACATCTCGTCCTCGATGTACGCTAGTTTGGGCTACAGACTAGATTTATTCACTCCATACGTCGTTTACGGAGCAGAGTTTGATTCTCACGAACACCTAACAGGAAACAGCTACCTAATTGGTGTGGATTACGATGTGTTACCTAACGTCTCCATCAATGGCGAAGTGCAATATTTTGAGGCTCGTAAAGCAAACGGTGCCTTTGTTGAGAATTTCAACGCACTTACTGGTTTTGATGACAAAGATGCCGTCCTTTATACCATCATGTTGAGTTTCGTCTTCTAACCCAAAATTAGACAATCACCATTAAATAAAAGCCCAAGGTAATCAAATAACCTTGGGCTTTTTAATGTCTTTGAATTGTCATGCTTAACAAGCCATAACATTGGTCTTAACTATCCTTTAATAGAAAAACATTTAGTTTGTTTGGCGATTAATGTCAGAGCCGTCAATATTGTGTAAGAAGGCTGCAAACTAAAGAACTTCACTACCTTAATTTGGTCAACCTAAGAGCGAATAAACAGATACCTTAAACGGAGAACGCATGCGAATAGCGACTTTATCTTTAAGTTTGGTTTCAGCGGTCGGTTTCGCGGCTAACCCAAATCCTTTTCCAATTACGCCAGACGAAACTGGCGAAGAGTTTATGGTAAGTGCAACGAATCCATATGTAAGCAGCACTGGGTATTCGGTACTCAAGCAAGGAGGTAATGCAGTCGATGCAATGGTGGCGATGCAGATGACAATGTCGGCGGTTGAACCGGATATGACTGGGATTGGCGGCGGTACTTTTGCGCTGTTTTACCAAAAAGACAAAGACCAAGATTGATCGCACCAAACCTTACGACCCAACGGGTTTGCTCGTCGAAAAGAAAACCTACGCCGAAATGTTAGTACCAGAGTTCATGCAGCTCGGTTATCCGGTGCATGTCATTCCAGTCGTCAGTGGCTTGAATGCCATTGAAGTCAAAGATGGCAAGATCTATGGCGCGACCGACAGACGCCGTGCATCAAGCTCTATGGGTGAATAATAAAACGAAATGGGCAAGTAACAGGCTTGCCCTTATTTTGTCTTTAGTTGCTTGAACCTCGTCTAAGCAGTTCATGGATGCGAAAAAGCCAGTCGAACGTGTCGACTGGCTTTTCATTATAGGCTTCGCTAATTACTCATTAGGATATTATGAGCTTGGCGCTACTCGTTTATCTTTCAACTGATCAATAACATAGTCAGGAGCTACTTTACCTAGCTCACCTAAGCAATCATCGGTCTTTTCATTTCCGTAGCGCACATAGATATCGCATACCGCGTATAGCTGCTCTGGAGAACCAGAGATCAAATATGCTTTCTCGAACGATTTAGTCGACTTGTCGATATCCAACTCTTCTTGTAATACCCCATTTAGGTACCAGTAGTAGCTGTTATCTTTCGCTAGCTTCGCAGCCACTTCAATCTCTTTGGCTGCCGCAGTTTTGTCTTCAAGGCGAACCAGAGTCAACGATTTCGAATAATGCAGAGCGGCGTTGTTTGGCACGCTCTCCAAACCACGATCTAATACTTTGACTGCTTGCTTATCTTTGTTCTGAGCTCGAAAATTATCTGCGTAGCTCAACCAAACTTGCGCTTCTTTTGGATGCGTATTGATCAGCTCTAGATAAACCGTTTCCGCCTTATCCCAATCATTGTGCCAACGAAGCACATCAGCAAACAGTAATTGGTACTTTTCAGATTCTTGCGTTTCCAAGAAGCTAATAAGCTCTATGACTGGTGGTTCAATTTGTGCTTTCTGCTCGTCATCCAATGCATTGAAGTCACGGACTAGGTTTGACGTTGCCGTATGGCGAACCATGGTATCGCTGTCTTTTAGCAAGGGTGAAACTAACGCCCAGCGATGTTCAAGTTGGTAAGGTTCAGAACCGATAACCGCCGCTTCACGAACTTCAGGGTTTTGATCTTTTAAGCCTCTTGCCACCGCCACCAGCGCATTTTGGCTTGGATATGAAGCAAGCTCTTGCAGTGCACCAGTACGATTTTCAACAGATTGATTCTGATCTTGTGCCATGTAAGACAACTGTTGAATGCGGGTTTGAGTGTCCGTCATTTCAAGCACTTGATTGATATTTTGTGCTGGCGCGTCAACCGTTTGTTGAACGCTATTCGCAGCCATCGCAGACGTTGAAATTAATGCGGACGTTGAAATCAATAAAGCAACAGCCGTCGCTAAACTCTTCTTCATCATAGTATTACCTTAAACTGGAGAACTTAGCCTGTCCTTAGACTCGTATCTGATTAAATTTATCTTGGACCTGTTGATCCAAAGAACGAGTTAAAACTTGGTCTCGAACGTAGCTTGTTGCGCCTGTTTTGCTCGATGCGCCATCAATACTGAGTCGCTGAATTTACCATGAGCAACCGGATGCCCCATCGCGCGAGCGATGTACGCCATCGACTTATCGACATGAGAAAAGAACTTATGCCAACCTGCACATAAGTAGTTCAAGCCCGGTTCGCCTGCACGAGTTTTGATAAAGCGGTTCTTAGGGCACTCACCATGACAAGTGAACTTGTAATCACACTGCTGACATTGACTGGTCAGTGTGCGGGATTTAGCAAAACCAAACTTTTGCTGTGGTGCGCTGTACGCCAAATCATCAAGTTTCTCGTGATGAATATTGCCAATTTTGTACTCAGGGTAAACATAGTGGTCGCATGAGAAAACATCGCCATTTGGCTCCATTGCCAAACCCTTTCCGCATATCTCGTTCAAGGTACACAATGGGTTCGGACGCCCAATCCACGTTTCTAAACTTGCTTCAAAATACTGAACAAACACCTTACCGATGTCGTTCTTAGCCCACTCGTCAAATACAGAAATAAGGAAATTACCCCAAGCCAAATCCGACACACACCACGATTCCATGATCGAATCTTTATGGCCGGGGATCAGGCGTTTGTCGCCTTGTTTGAGCTGCTCGCTTACTTGGGATGTTTGTGGTGCAACCGTTCGGAACGTTTTCTGTTCAACGATAGGAATAAACTGCATTTGCGGTGACTTCACAACATCACGTAGGAAGCGATAGACCTCAAGTGCATTTTGACTGGTGAGGTTATTCACACAAGTAAGCGTTGCGAACTTCACTTGGTGTTTGTGCAGCAGCTCCACAGCCGCCATCACTTGTTTGAATGTGCCACGGCCAGCTCTGTTAACACGATAGGCATTGTGCAGCATTTCGGGACCATCAATACTCAAACCGATCAGGAAGTTGTTCTTCACAAGAAACTCCGCCCAATCATCATTCAGCAAGGTACCATTGGTTTGTAAATCGTTTGAAATCAATACACCTTCAGGTTGGTACTTTTTCTGTAGCTCAACCACGCGTTCAAAATACGCCAAACCTAGCATTGTCGGTTCACCGCCCTGCCATGAGAAGATAATTTCTGGCGTGTTTTGACCTTCGATGTATTGTCGGATGTAGGTTTCTAACGTCTCATCATCCATTCTTGGAGAACTGCCTTTCTTGTACTCCAACAAATCTTGCTTACTTAGGTAGTAACAATATTTACAGTCAATGTTGCATGCTGCGCCAATCGGCTTAGCCATGACATGCAAGCGCTTAGACGCTTTACCGTTATATTGTGGACCTTGAGTAATATGCATGATTTACCTACCTATTTTAGTATTCTGGACCCATCATAATTCCTATTCGATCAGGTGACATGTTATACCCTTTATAACCAATAGGAATGACCTTAAACGTTAGAATTAGACCCTATTTCGAACATCTGAGGCACGTGATGAAATTTCTTAATTACAAACAGTTAGCAACAATTAGCAGCGTCACCATGACTATCCTTCTGAGTGGCTGTGTAAGCGTGCCTACACACCCCATCGCCCAACAAATTGACCAAGAGATGGTGTTGGTTGAAGGCGGCACATTCACCATGGGGTCGAACGGTCCAGAAGCGACCAAAGCAGAGCGTCCTGCACGTAATGTAACTGTAGATAGTTTCTATATTGCGAAGTTCGAGGTGACTCAAGAATTGTTCGAATCGGTGATGGGTTCATCTCTCAGTTATTTCCAAAACCCACAAGTTCCGGTCAATAACCTTAGTTGGCAGCAAGCAAACTATTTTGTTGAGCAGTTGAATGAATTAACGGGTGAAGAATACCGTCTGCCTACTGAAGCTGAATGGGAATTTGCAGCCAAAGGTGGCAATAAAAGTAAAGGCTATACTTACAGTGGTTCCAATAACTTAGATGATGTTGCGTGGTACTCAGCAAATTCTAAAAATAGCGCACATCCAGTCGGGCTAAAGAAACCAAATGAACTAGGCTTATATGACATGACAGGAAACGTGGGCGAGTTTGTTATCGATGCCTTCGATGACACCTTCTACCGATTCGGTCCAACAGACAACCCTAACAACGCAAAACACAGCGACGTCGGTTTATCACACAAATCGGTTCGCGGTGGCAGCTTTGCTTATGACGAAAATGAATCTGAAAGTTACCGTCGTGACTTCGCAAGCCAATCGATCACTATGTCAGATATGGGGCTGCGTTTAGTTAAGGATGTGAACTAGCTAACGAAGCGAACTAACTAAAGATGCCGAAGGTTATGGTTCACTAATCGTCACCAACAATACTAAAAATACGATTCGCACTGCACACACGTTACAAATCTGGCCAAACGTTGGAAACCTGACCAAACATTAGAACTCAGCGGCAACAGTGAATAAGGAAACTCTATGCAATACACCAAGCTTTCAGGACTAACCCTCGCGTTACTCTGCGCTCTCCCAGCTTCAGCTGAGGAAAAGCCAAATCTAGTCCTTCAAATCACGGTAGATGGCCTGCGCGCAGATCTAATCGAACGATATAAGCACAACTTCGGTGAAGGCGGTTTCCGGTACTTAATGGATGATGGTACCTACTACACCAACGCAAACTACCAACATGGCAACACGGAAACGATCGTGGGCCATGTGTCGCTTGCAACAGGTGCTCCACCGAGCGTACACGGCATGGTAGGTAACGTTTGGTATGACCGTAGCGAAGAACGTTTGGTGTATAACGTAGAAGACGGTAACTACCAAATGCTGACCTCTGGTGCAGGTGTCGATAAAGCAACAGAGATCGACCCAACGCAGAAGACAGCACAAGGCGATGGCCGCTCTCCAGAGCCAATACTCTCCACCACGTTTGGTGACGAACTGACGATTTCCAATAGTGGCAAATCAAAAGTATTCGGTGTATCAGTGAAAGACCGCGGCGCAATCTCATTGGCAGGACACAGTGGTAAAGCCTTCTGGTTCTCCAAAGCACAATCGGAGTTTGTCACCAGTAACTATTACTATGACGAGTATCCAGATTGGGTATCACGCTGGAACGAGAAAGCGATTGCTGCTCAGTATTCCAAACAGAAATGGGAGCTCTCATTACCGCGTGATAAATACACGTTGCAAGAACACGATACCGAACACAAAGTGAAACTCGGTGACTTCCAACGCACCTTCCCTCATCCTTATGGCCCGGCAAGTTACAAGTACTACAGCACAACGCTAACCGTCAGCCCTGCTGGTGACGAAATCACGGAAAACTTCGCTAGCACCTTGTTGATGCAAGAGAAGCTTGGCCAAGGCGACGTGACCGATTATCTGTCAGTGAGTTTCTCATCAAATGACTACGTGGTGCACCTTTACGGCCCTGAAAGCCTAGAAACAGAAGACAACCTTATCCGACTTGATAAGACTCTCGCTAAGCTTTTCAAAACCGTGGATAACCAAGTCGGGCTAGAAAACACATTGATTGTGCTGTCTGCCGACCACGGTGTACCTGAATCTTCACCTGCGGCAAATGCGCTTGGTTTCAATCAAGCTCAATACTTCAATAAAGACACACTACTCTCGAGTGGTGTTGAGAAACGATTGAAGGATGAATTTGGTTTAACCAAAGACGCGATTCGCTTGTACGCACAACCTTACATCTATCTGAATCATGATCTGATCGCTGAGAAGAAGCTTGATCTGGCTAAGGTCCAAGAAGCTATTGCGGATGAAATTGCAAAAGTGAAAGGTGTTGCGTTTGCTGTATCAAGTAGTGACATTGCGGCTAACCGAGTACCGGATACGCATGTGATGCAGCTAATTAAAAACAACTACCACCCTGCTCGTTCTGGCGACGTGTACGTAGTATTTGCACCGCGCAGCTACATTAACGACATGGAAGGCCTCCAAATTGCCTCTACACATGGTTCTCCGTGGAAATACGACACTCATGTGCCTGTGATCTTTGCAGGCTACGACGTTGAAGCTAAGAAGGTATCGCGACCAGTGACGCCATATGACATTGCGCCAACGCTTTCGAACAAACTGGGTATCACCCAACCAAGCGGGTCAATCGGAGAAGTGCTGCAAGAGATCACTGAGTAGACTCAATCTCTAAGGTTTCGTGAGCTAGATTTCGAATCCAGCACCCACTCAATAAAAGAGGTTCATCGCGGATTAGCGGGAACTAAAAACAAAAACGGTAGTAAGTGATATGGTTTAGTCGCCAAACAAAAATCATACACAAACTACCGTTTT